>DATHAW010000028.1:0-3074 GCA_035296465.1 Spirosoma sp. | reverse complement strand
CGCGCCTTCTGTCGTCAAAAAACTCAGGCCACACAGCATTAGCGCGGTAAACACCAGTGAAACCGAAATGACCCGCAGGCCAAACCGATTTTGTTTTCGCACGGCCAGCGCTTCTTCAGGTGATTCGGCCTGGGCGTCGTCCCGCTTTTGCTGACGGGTGGTCAGGTAGCTGTGATGTTCCTGAGCGACGCTGTCTTTGGACCGCTGCCATAGCTCGTAGCCCAGCAACAGCAGGAGCGGAAGCCCTATGCCAATGATGGTTTCTTCGGCCCGGGTTAGCTTGAAATCGAGCAGCAGTGGAGCCAGAATTTTGAAGAACAGATTGGCGCTTAAGCTAATTCCAGTGATCCAGAGCGTAGCCTGGCTGGTCAATCGTTTAGAGAATAGCGCCCAAAGAGGAGGAGCCAGCAGCGGCCCACCCGAAATGGACGAAATGCTCAGCACAACCTCGACAATGCCCCCTGCTGCTGGTACCATGAGCGCAATGCCGATCATGCCTAACCCAAATAGCCACGACGAACCCCGTGCTACCCGAATCAACTGTTTGTCGGAGGCCTTTGGGTTGATCAACCCTTTATAAATGTCGTTTGTAAATACTGCCGATACGACGTTCAGGGCTGTATTGGCACTGGCCGATGTCGAGAAATACATGCCCGTTAGCATTAGGCCCAGCAGGCCCGGCGGTAGCACGAGTTTGCAAATCATCAGGTAAGCGTTTTCCGTATCGAGGCCAGTGAGGTATGGGTTGATGACTTTGTAAATCATGGGCGGCAGCATCCAGATAACCGGACTAATCAGGTACAGCCCTGCAAACAGAAACGCTACTTTTCTGGCCGATTTTGGACTGTCAACGCTGGTATACCGCTGCACGAATGTCCAGTTGCCGCCGATGTAACAGATATGATACAGCACAAAAGCGGCTACAAAGCCAAAGGTGTACTCGCCATTGAGAAGATTGAAAAATTCATCCGGCACCGCTTTCACCAATCCATCAACGCCATTCACCTTATCCAGCGACAACGGCAGCAAAATGAACACGGCCGCCGACAGGACCACGAACTGCAAAATATCCGTTACCATCACCGCCCAGAGGCCACCCACAGCGGTATAGGCAATCATGAAAAAGCCCAACCCGATGGTACAGGGCACCAGCGGCAAATTGAGAGAGACGCTCACCAGTTTTGCCACCGGATACAGCACCGACCCCTTGATAAACAGCGATACCAGCGTAAAAATGAAGATATAGACTTTCTGAACCGTCGTACCCAGCCGTTCCCTAATGAATTCGGCAGCCGTTAGTGCGCCCGTATGTTTCCAGCGAGGAGCCAGGTATAAGCCCGTCACCAGCGCGCCAATGCACATGGTCCATTGAATGGTAATAGCCACCCAGCCGTGTTTATAGGCAATAGACCCCCAGGCAACAAAAGTGCCCGCCGAGAAAAAACTCATGAATAGCGACAGCCCACCAATGAACCACGGCACAGCTTCGCCCCCTGCAAAGAAGGATTTCAGGTTACGCCCCGTCCGGGCAAAGAGCATCCCGATGGCAAGCACAAAGGCCGAAAAAATTACAATGACGGCCGTATCAATGGTTGTATTCATAGTTGGAAAAAAGGTCCTCAATTACTTCAAATCCACTTCCAATACACCATGCCCAAACCCCGGAAGATCGAGCGTGATATTATCTGCTGTAACCACCTGATTGGTCGGTAGCCAGCGCGTACTCGCAATGGTTTTTTGGATGACCGCAGGATTTATGTTTACCGTCGTCTGGGTAGCCTGAGCTCGGTTGTTGAGCAAAATAATGTAAAGTTTTTTCTGATCGGTAGAGCGGGCCAGGATGTAGTCGATGGCCGGGCTAGCAGGTTGAACGAGACCGTCCTGAATCAACAGATTGGCGGTTTGGCCGTAGACTTTCCCAGCACTGAAACCGTAGGTCTGATGCGGACCAACTTTAGGCGTAACGAACCCGCGTGGGAAAACGATTTTCCCGCTGGAACGCACCTCTGCTTCGGCCATCAGGTAATCCGTTAACCAGCCGATTTGCCACCAGGCGTGGTGTGGATATGGCCCAGATCCTTTGTTCATGCGTTCCCAATAATAGGACGCCACACTCGTCTTGGGGTCGACAAATGCATCCCGACCAATTGCACCGGCGCGGGCCATATCCGCGAAAATGGGCTCTTTTGTCAACTGATACATGCGAATGAACATACCCGCGTGACTGCACAGTTGTATGGGGCCAAGGCGTGTCGCCGAACCAAAAATACCACCGTGCTCAAAGCTCAATCCCGTCTGACTGATTTCCCAGTCTTCGCGCGAGATACCGTTGACCGTTTTCGGCTTGTGACTGGCGATGGGATGCGTGTAAATGGAGGTCGTGTAAATCTTGGCCGCCGTAATCGCCGAACGTTGGTAGCGAACATCGTTCGTCAGATCGTATAAATCCAGCAACGCCTGAGCCGACTGACCCGTTGCGAAATCGGGGGCGTAGCGAGCATCGCCACACACGCCCAGAAAACTGCCTGTCTCGACTGCATTTTTAATAAACCAGTCGGCTCCTTTGCGGGCCGCGGCTAGGTATTTCGGGTCTTTTAGAATTCGATAGGCCACAATCAGGCCGTAAAATGTGGGGCGCACATCCTGAATATCGGTGAAGATTTCCTTTTCCGTGTTCCGGTCGTAGGCGACAGCCCAGCGGCCATCTGGTTTCTGCCAGGTCAGCAAGCGGTCGGCACCCAGCCGCAGCCGTTCTTTCAGTTCCGTATTGTTCTGGTCGAAAAGGAGCATGTTGCCGATATCGAGCATGGTGTAATACGTCAGTCCAATCGGCTCGACGACGGAGCCCCATTCCTCCACGAACTTTTTGGACTTCGCCAGATAATACTGTCCTTCGGGCGCACCTTTAAAGAAACTGTTGCCAATTTCCTGCTGGGCCAGTTTGAAATTCTCGGCGTATGGAAGCACGTTTTCGGTCAGGAGTGGATCATGTGTGGCATTCGCCAGCATCCACATGGCGCCGTAGTCCGAGTTTTTCAAGGCGTCTTTGTCGGAGCCCACTACACCCCCTAGAT
>DATHAW010000027.1:0-14198 GCA_035296465.1 Spirosoma sp. | reverse complement strand
CAGCCAGCCGAGGTTTCGGTTGTGGCCGTTGGTTGGGTAGTGGTGGCTTTTTTCGTTGGTTTGGTCAGCACGGCCGCAATATCGGCGTTAGACATCTGGAGCGATTTAAGGCCTATTTTCTCACCGTTTAGGTAAAAATAGTCTGACTCCAGGGCCAGTTTTCCGACGCTGCCCTGCGTTCGGAAATCGGCTGTTTCAACGCGAACGTCCCATTTCGACTTGTTAATCTGCCAGTTACCCAAGGCAATATCGAGCGTATCGCCGGGGGCAGATGGCACATCGGGCGTTGGTATGCCTTCGTATAGCCGGGTTTTGGCATCCAGCCCATCTACCGCTACGTTCGTGAGATGATACTGTGATTTATATACGTCGGTTTTCTCGAATTTGGCCCGCAGGCTGTCAACGTAGGCATTCACGTCGGCCCCAACTACGTCGTCTTTGTATTTGATCCTGACGTCTTTGAGGAAAATACCAGTCAGATTAATGGCCAGCGGAGCGGCTGTCGTATCGACGTTTGTTTTTGGTTTGGTCGTATCGCCCGGCGGAATGAAGGCGTCGAGAATATACTGGAAATTAAAGGCTGTGTCTGGAAGGGTGCGGTTAATATTCAGGCGGATATGCTCCAGCTCGATCTGGTTCAGCGAAACGCGGTTATTGAGCAGCCCCCACATATCGAGGTCGATGCGCATCCGGCCGCCGTTGAGGAGTGTATCGCCCTGGGGTGTTTTAAAGAATACGTTCTCCAGTTCAATATAATCAGGAATGGAATAGCTAACCCGTCCAATGCGAAATGGTGATTTGAGCTTTCCGGCGAGGTACGAATTGACCTGCTTCGTTACCAGCTGCTGCCCCCAGGGCGTTGTGGCAACGAGCATTACAAACCCCACCAGCAACAAGATGAGTGCAAGTAAACCGATCAGAATACGGACAAGTGCTCTGGACACAATATATAAAGGTTTTCCAACTGGTAGTGATACCGCCTAAGCGTCGGACCGCCGAAGCGGATGGTGTTTCGACCGTACTTGTGCACAAGGGTGTCGGTGAATATAACGTCAATAAGGGTAATTATGTTGGTTGGTGGCCAAAAGCTACCCAGTAGGAGTGGTGAACGGAACCGCGAACAGAATTAGGGAGCCTTTGAGACCTTACAATCATTTTTCCGTCTGCTACCTGATTGTTCCTCTGTTTATACGTGTTTTATGGCATATGTGTTGCACACCCGGTCGTAAGCCGGTACTTTTGGCAACCTATTTCATTAGCCATGAACGACCTATTTACCGCAGCATCCATCATTAGCCTACTGACCCTAACGTTCCTGGAGATTGTTCTGGGTATCGACAACATCATTTTCATCTCTATTGCGGCCAACAAACTGGCCCAACAGGACCAGAAGAAAGCCCGTAACATTGGACTGATTCTGGCCATGGCCTTTCGGCTTGTCCTGCTGTTGGGCATTTCGTTTGTCATCTCACTAAGTAAACCATTCACCCACATCGACACGGGCTGGTTCCGGGCTGGACTGACAGGCCAGAGTCTGATTCTTTTTGCCGGTGGGCTTTTCCTTCTATATAAGGCTACGTCCGAAATTCACCATAAACTGGAAGGCCCGGGCGAGGAACACGAAGCCGGCAGCACGAAAGGAGGGGCAACGGTCAGTAGTGTCATAACGCAGATTGCCATCACGAACATCGTCTTCTCGATCGACTCCATCCTGACGGCCATTGGCCTGACTCAGAACGTCACGATTATGGTGATAGCCGTTATCATGTCGGTTGTTATCATGATGTTTTTTGCCGGCCCTGTGGGCAGATTTGTCAACGAACACCCTACCATTCAGATGCTTGGACTGGCGTTTCTGATCATGATTGGGTTTATGCTGGTGGCCGAAGGTGCTCACCTGTCTGAGGTAGTGTTCTTTGATCAGGCAATTGGAACAGTTCCTAAAGGCTACTTATACTTTGCCATTGCGTTCTCGCTGCTGGTTGAGTTTTTGAATATTCGCCTGCGAAAAACCCAGAAGCCCGTTGCTTTGCACACCTACGAAGGCCAGCCCGGACGCGACGGCATGATCTAAATAAAGTCGACAGTCGATAGCCGTCGGCATGGACAGACTAACGACTATCGACTAACGTCCAACTACTTTGTCCCTTTCCGACCAACTTTCTGATATTTTACGCAGCCTTGGGGGTTTTGGCCCTGAGGTGTGGCTTTCGGCAGCTTTCTGCGCGTTGCTGCTGGCAGAACTGGTCCTGCTTCGGTCCGACCGCCTGCAGGCACGGCGGATGCTGGCCGGGTTGAGCCTACTGGCCGTAGGGGTGGCAGGAGTTTGGGCGGTATTGATGCCGGAGCGCGGCTTTCTGTTTTTGCATCTGTTATTTGTCGACAATCAGGCCATTTACATTCAGGCAGTCATTGCGCTGAGCGCCATGCTGGTCATCTTATATGAAGCGCTGACTCCTAGCCGGTCTGTCGGGCCTAATCTGCCCCTCGAATGGTACGCGATCCTCGTTGCCATGACGCTGGGCTTGTTTCTGATGACTCTGTCAGTCAACCTGCTTAGTATTTACCTGAGTATCGAACTCGTTTCCATTTGCTCATACCTGCTGACGGCTCTTTCTGCCGACCGAAAAGCATCGGAGGGTGGTATCAAGTACCTTTTGTTTGGAGCCGTCAGTTCGGCCATTATGCTGTATGGCATGTCGCTGCTCTACGGAATGACCGGCTCACTCGACCTTACGGCCGAAGCTTTCGGGACAGAACTGGCCCGGCAGGATTCGGCCGTGGCGGCTGTAGCCCTGCTGTTAACACTGGCCGGACTGCTATTTAAACTCGCCGGAGTACCGTTTCATGTCTGGACGCCCGATGCCTACGAAGCCGCGCCGGTGCCGGTGGCCGCTTTCTTCTCGGTTGCGCCAAAAGCAGCGGCCGTATTAGTACTCATGCGGATCGTTACGGCTCTGCCGCTGGAGGCACCGAATGGGACTGCACTGGGTGGCGCTACATCGGCGGTGCTGCAAACCCCGCTGGCGGTGCTGGCCTTAGCCGGTATCCTGATTGGTAATCTGTCGGCACTACGTCAAACCGATGCTAAACGACTGCTGGCTTACTCGACCATTGCCCATGCGGGTTTTTTGCTCGTGGGTGTTGTGGCGTTGAGTGAAGCCGGGTTCGAGGCCGCTTTGTTTTATGCTGGTACGTACCTGTTTATTTCCCTGGCGGCTTTTTTTCTAATCGACCTGCTGGCCCGAAGTAACGGCACTACGTTGACCATTAGTCAGTTTGCCGGGCTGGGGGCCAGACAGCCGTTGCTGTCGGTGGCGCTGACAATTATAATGCTGGCCTTAACGGGTTTGCCGCCAACGGTTGGGTTCACGGCCAAACTCCTGTCGTTTTCGGCCTTATATGAGGCCTACCAGCGTAGTGGCGGCCCCTGGCTGTTAGCCCTGTTTGCGCTTGGGTTGCTCAACGCCCTGATCTCACTGGTCTACTACCTCAAAATTCCTTTTCTGCTCTTCTTTCGACCGTCTCTACCATCAACCGATCTGCCGGAGGACATTGAACTGCCGAGCGCTGCGGTTTGGCTGGCCGTAGGTTTAGTGTTGCCCGTGGTTGGGCTATTCCTGAAACCCGACAGCCTCCTGAACCTGATTGCCAATTGGTAAGACGGCGCTTATGAACCGGATGTTTCGGTGTCGAAAAGGCGCCAGGTTTTCGTTTCTTTGCACAAAATTCAACAAGTGAGGACGTGCGCCTTGCGTAATTAGTCACTCACAGTTTTAAATTTTGCCCCTTCACTCATCCGTTTATGAGTCCAGTCTTAGATCTCTCCCTCGACGAACTGTTCGAGCAATTCGACCATCTGCGTGTCTTGATTATTGGCGACGTGATGCTCGATTCGTACGTATGGGGCCGGGTTGAGCGTATTTCGCCCGAAGCCCCCGTTCCAGTCGTTACCGTTGACCGGCGTGAGCTACGGCTGGGTGGTGCGGGCAACGTTTTGCTGAACGTACAGGCGCTCGGGGCCGAGGCCATTATCTGCTCCATCATCGGAACCGACCTGCCCGGCGATCAACTCCGGCAGGAACTCGACAACCGGGGCCTCAACTGCGATGGCCTGATCCGCAGCTATGACCGCATCACGACCATCAAAGAACGAATCATTGCCCAGTCGCAGCAGGTAGTGCGTGTCGATACGGAAACCGACAAATACATCACCGCCGACGAGCGGGCGCAACTTGTTGCGAAGGCGAAAGAACTCATTCCAACCTGCCACGTCGTAATTTTTGAAGATTATGACAAAGGCGTTCTGAGCAAAGAAGCAATTGCCGAGATTACCGACTTCGCCAACGCCCAGAACGTGCCCACTGTAGTGGACCCTAAAAAACGCAACTTCCTGTCGTATCAGAACACGACGCTATTCAAGCCTAATCTGAAGGAGCTGCGCGAAGGGCTGAAAGTGGAGTTTGATGTTGATGATGCCGATGAATTCCAGGTTGTTGTAGACAAACTCAAAGAAACGCTCAACCTGAAAGGGGCCCTGATTACACTCTCGGAGCGCGGGGCCTTCATCGACTACGATGGCGAAACCCTGAGACTCCCCGCCCACATTCGTCAGATTGCCGATGTATCGGGCGCGGGCGATACGGTCATCAGCATTGCCGCCTGCTGCGTGGCACTGAGGCAGCCACCTGCCATTATTGCCGGGCTGTCTAATCTGGGCGGGGGTTTAGTGTGCGAGTCGGTCGGCGTAGTGCCCATCGACAAAGCGCAATTAAAGCGAGAGGCTAAGGAGAATTTGTGATAAGGTCAGATTAACGAACGTAATGCGTACCAGTTGAATAGCTATTCTTTTTGTGTAGATTTAACATAATTAGGACTTATAAAACAAACTATTTACATGAGACTTGCCCTAATTAAGCCCCTGATTCTAACGATTTGCTTGGGGGTTCTACCAACTCTCTATTCAGTGAAAGCCCAATCAACAGTAGTCAAACAAGCATTCGATTTTTATGAGCTTAAAGGAATGCTTTTGAAACACAAGAGAACGGTAGGTAGTATACTCAGCATGAAGCGGTTCAAGCTCGTTTCTAGCAAGGAAAGATCTGAAAGCACTATTTATGCCTACAAAAAGGAAAGTGGCACAACACAAATTTTAATTCGGATCCGTAAAAGTGACGAACGGGTTAGTGAAGTAGCTTGGAACGAGGATTCAGAAACTCTTGGGTCTCTTACTCACGACGCAGTTTATGATGGCTTTGTGCCGGTAGCAGGCAACAGCCAATATTATAATCGCTTTCAGAATATGGCACTTTTTGTTAACTACAAACTGGCCGATGATGACGTTATCCCCTGTACTCTGAGGGCACTTCAGTAAGAGTATTAACAGTGATTAAGAAACTTCGTACTTGTGATTTTTATAAGATTTGTCATTTTTCAACCCAATCTCAACATATAATTTTTTCCATTAACATAAATTCAGTTATAAATCCTGCCCCGGAAAAATACAAAGCACAAATAGAGGCCACTCGGCCTCAGTTTGTAGAATAACATGAATAGTTTAGTTGACTATTGACTGACTGCTAAAACCTTAAACGGTTCCCAGTTCCTTCACGGCGTCCACAAAACACCGGGCCTTGTCGGGGTCTGTATCGGGGTAAATGCCGTGGCCCAGGTTAGCAATGTAGTGCTGATGACCAAAAGCATCGAACATGCGTTTTACCTCCGCCCGAATCTGACCATAATCAGCGTAAAGCACACACGGGTCCAGGTTCCCCTGTAACACTTTGTTGGGAATCAGCTCCCGCGACTCGGCTGGGTCCATGTTCCAGTCCAGGCCCACTACGGAGCAGGCCAACTGCCCAATGGCGTGGCGGGCAAAAAAAGCGCCCTTCGCAAAAACCGTTACCGGCACCGGCGCGTGGCTAACCACCCCGTCGTGAATTTCGCTGCCCAGCGCGTCGCAAATCTGTTTTATATAGGGCAGCGAAAACAGCCGGTACTGATCCGGCGACAGAATGCCGGCCCAGGAGTCGAAGATTTGAACCAGATCGACCCCGGCCCGCACCTGCGCTTTCAGGTAGGCTATGGTACTGTCAGTAATTAGCTGCAGCAGCGTGTGGGCGAACACCGGGTCGGTGTAGAGGAGTTTTTTGGCGACCGAGAATGTTTTTGACCCTTTGCCTTCGGTCATGTAGCAGAAAATGGTGAATGGTTCCCCGGCAAAACCGATCAGGGGCACACGACCGTTTAGCTCTTTTTTGGTCAGACGAATGGCATCCAGCACGTAGCCCAGGTCACTCTCGGCATTGGCCACCCGCAGACGGCTGAGGTCGGCGGTTGTTCGCACTGTTTGCGGAAATACCGGCCCCCGGCTTTCAATCATCTCATAGGGCAGGCCCATTGCTTCGGGCACAACCAGAATGTCGGAGAAAATAATGGCGGCATCGACGTCAAACGCATCGACCGGCTGAATGGTTACCTCGGCGGCTAACTCGGGCGTTTTGGCTAACGTAATGAAACTTCCGGCCCGCTCACGCACGGCCCGATACTGGGCCAGCACACGCCCGGCCTGCCGCATCATCCAGACCGGAACCCGCTCGGTCAACTCACCCCGCGCCGTGCGGAGCAACAAATCGTTTTGTAAAGTCATGCCGCAAAAGTACAACGGAACCCCGAATCGACAGTTTCCATGCATCAGGAGATTTTCGAGGCTCTCAGGCTGGCTATTTCCCGCTAAGTAGGGTTTGCAAAAAGGTATATGGGGTATCTGTTTTGTGGTAGCAGAGGTTTTGCGGAAAATTTGATGCCGTAACGATTATTATTACGTTGATGAACCTGTTTCCTCTATATGGCAACTGTCCCAAGTATAGATGCTCACCAACGGCTTATATACTTTAAAGCTGCTGGTTACATAAGGGCGAGAGTAATCAGCCGATAGTATCTATAACAGGTCGCTGTTCGGATGTAGACAGCTCTGCCAGTACTCTATTATCAGCCTAATCTGCTGATGCATTCCAGCGTAGTTATTGGCTTTCTTATAAAACCCCTGAACGGCGGCATCGTAAGCAGCCTGAATAAGCGTGGGGTTAGAGGCCGTCGTCAAAAACACAAATGGAATGGATTTTTTTCTCAAAAAGTCGCTTCTATTAATATGATGCCGGAACTCAAGCCCATCCATAATGGGCATATTCACATCAGATAAGATGAGCAGGGGCTTTTCATCGGTTTGTTCCAGGTAACGCAGCGCTTCCTGACCATTAGCAAAAAAACGCACTTCGTTGGGAATTGATAACCGCCTGATCGATTGCTCAATCAGGTACTGATCGTCTTCATCATCTTCAACGGATACTATGGGTCCCTTAAGCGACATAACTTGATAAAGTAACTACCTGGTTGGGCAATATACTATGAAAGCTGAGGATACTGAAATTGAGTATGACATAAGCCGGTATCGGTCAATGTAAACAGTTCAATATGGCTTTAGAATCGTATTAGACGGTAACCTTGCCTTTTACTATTGAATCCCGGAAAACTTATCTGATAACCGGGTTAGACAAAAGGTCTCCGGGAAGAAAGCAAAATTATCTAAATTTGGCCGAAGTTGTCCCTGCCAAAAAGGCTATATTTTTTAATCTTTTTACCTTAGAGGGAGGCATTAAAGCGGCTATGGCGGACAAAAAACTCCGTTTCATCGACTGGTGGCCCGTTAACATCCGGCACGTAAACCAAGCAGGTGTGATCATAGGCAGTAGGGTCTGCACAACTGGGTATTTACTCTTCGGTCAAGTCTAATAAACAAAGTCATTAATCTAATGCCGGCTGGCGAAGATGCGCCCGGCCGGTCCCTCGGTGCGGGTCATTGGCATAAGCGGTACGACTACCCAACGGATTAGGGCTGAGCAGAAAGGATAAGGAACAGACCGCTTCAGGCCGCGGTTTAGGCAGGATAATTCATGGTTAGGCTATTGCCGCATATGGGAAAAGGCGTTGAAATTTCCCCAGATTCCTCAATTTTGCCCAAACAAGCAAATCGAATGCCCGCTCTTTTCATCGACGCCGAACGCCTGCGTGACCTTAACAGTGGTCTGGGGCAGGTTTGCCTGCACCTCGGCCATGAACTCATACGCCAGCAACCGTCCAGCCACGACGGCGAACCCTGGAAACTGACCTTTCTGGTACCCAAAGGACAAACCGGCATTTTTGGTGATACAGTCGACTACGTAGAAGCCTGGTGGCTGCGTAAACTCTGGATTTCCGGCCAGTTTGATGTCTGGCACTGTTTACACCAGAATTCGGCCTACCTCCCCCGCACCGGACAGGGAAAGCTGATGCTAACGATCTATGACCTAAATTTTCTGGAACGGGTAGATTATTCAGACGCCAAAAAAGCCCGTAAACTGGCAACCCTCCAGCGTAAGATCAATCGGGCGTCGCTGCTGACGGCGGGTTCGGGTTTCACAGGTCAGGTTGTCCGCGAGCACTTGCACATTCCGGCGTCATTGCCGTTTCCCGTTGTGCATACGGGCGTAGCCGTCGATCCAGCCAAAACTCCGGATCAACTGCCTGCCGACTCGCCTATTCGGCACTTCACCGAATCACCATTCCTGTTTTTTGTCGGCGTCATTCATCCCAAAAAGAACGTACATACGCTTCTACCCTTGCTCGAAGCTTTCCCCGACTACCGTCTGGTGCTGGCCGGGCCAGATGGCCACCCCTACGCCGGGCACGTTCGGGAGCAGGCCCGGAAACTTGGTGTAGCTGACCGCCTGCTGATGCCGGGTCCCGTAGATGAATCTACTAAGTTGTGGCTCTACGCCCACTGTGAAGCGTTTCTGTTTCCCTCGCTTTCGGAAGGGTTTGGTTTGCCGGTTGCCGAAGCCATGACGTTTGGCAAGCCGGTATTTATATCGAACCTGACCAGCCTGCCCGACGTAGGTGGCAAAGAAGCGTACTATTTTGACAGTTTTGAGCCCGAAAGCATGGCTAAGGTCTTGCACGATGGTCTGCACGATTTCGGACAGAATCCCTTACGGCAGCAGCGGATGCAAAAACGGGCAACCGGGTTCAGCTGGCCGCTCGTAGCGGGCGAGTACTGGAAACTGTATCGCGAACTGGCGGGGGAAACTGGCCGCTCATAGCGAAACGGTATCTGCGCCGTAACTTTGACCCAGCAATGAAAACCTACTTTCGCTTACTCTCGTTTGCCAGGCCGCTGGGTCGCTTTCTAACGCCATTTGTGCTGACCTCGCTTATGGCCAGTGTGTTTGGCGTACTGAATTTTACCCTGCTTATTCCGCTGCTCAGTATCCTGTTCGATAAAGTCGATTCTGCACAGATGCAGACGCTGCTGAGTCAGCCGACACCGTCGTTGACAACCTCGCCCGCTACGGCGTTCGGTTATTATTTCGCCCAGATTTTTAAAAACTATGGCAAAGTCGGGGCTCTTCAGTTTGTATGTGGCATCATCGTCGCGTCGGTGTTGTTCAGTAACTTGTTTAAATACTTGTCGGTAAGGCAGTTGGAGACATTCAAGGCCCGGATGGTGGCCCGGCTGAGGGAGGCTGTTTTTGCGCAGACACTCCGGCTGCACCTTGGTTTTTTCTCCAGCGAACGCAAAGGAAACCTTATCTCCCGCACTACGTCTGATGTGCAGGAGGTCGAAAACTCCATCGCCAATACGCTGTCGGCTGCTTCGAAAGAAGTTTTTTTGCTCATCGGCTATGTTATTGCACTGCTCAGTATTTCGGTGAAATTGACCTTGTTCGCAATTGTGGTTATTCCACTGTCGGGCGTGTTTATTGCCACGCTCGTTCGGCGTATGAAACGCGACGCCCAGGCCGGACAGCAGCGATTGAGCAGTCTGGTGAGTTTACTCGATGAAACGTTCGGCGGTATGCGCGTGGTGAAGGGATTTGTTGCCGAAGGGTTTATTCTGGACAAATTCCGCGCCGAAAACGAAGGTTACCGGCAGGCAGTCCGGTCGCTGGCCTACCGGCGTGAACTTGCCTCTCCTTTTTCAGAGGTTATGGGGGTGGCCGTTGTATCGGGCATTTTGCTCTACGGCGGGTCGCTGGTGCTCAGCGGACAGTCGGACCTGACGGCCGCTCAGTTCATTGCCTACATTGCTATTTTCTCGCAGGTAACGCGCCCGGCCAAAGATATCTCCAACGCCTTTAGTGGGTCGCAGCGGGGCGTAGCGTCGGGCGAACGGGTACTCGAGCTCATCGACACGCAGCCGGCCATTCAGGATAAACCAGGTGCCATTACGCTGGCCGATTTCGGGGACCGCATCGCCGTGCAGCACGTATCGTTTTCCTATGATACGGATACGCCCGTACTGCGTGATGTTAGTTTTGAGCTGCAAAAAGGCAAAACCATTGCGCTGGTTGGCTCATCGGGTGGGGGAAAATCGACCATTGCTGACCTGATTCCCCGTTTTTACGATCCCACGAGTGGACAAATTTTGATAGACGGTGTAGACCTGCGCAACTGCACCATGGCATCGCTGCGTGGACAGATGGGTATTGTGACACAGGAAAGCATTTTGTTCAACGATAGTATTTTCAACAACATCGCATTTGGAACGCCCGCAACCGAAAACCAGGTGATGGAGGCCGCCCGGATTGCCAATGCCCACGACTTCATTATGGCGCAGACCAATGGCTATCAGACCATCATCGGCGATCGGGGGGGTAAGCTGTCGGGCGGACAGCGTCAACGGATCAGCATCGCCCGTGCCATCCTGAAGAATCCACCAATCCTGATCCTGGATGAAGCTACGTCGGCACTGGATACCGAGTCGGAGAAACTTGTTCAGGAGGCACTCACGCGCCTGATGGCTAACCGCACCACATTGGTGATTGCCCATCGGCTGAGCACCATTCAGCATGCCGACGAGATTCTGGTTGTTAATCAGGGCCGGATTGTTGAGCGGGGCCGACACGACGAGCTCTTGACGCTCGATGAGGGATTCTACCGTAAACTAAGCACTTTGCAGGGAGTATAATCCGGAAACTAAGATTGGCCTCAATCAGAGCAAGACATTCATCAGGCATTGGTGAAAACCGTCCAATCAGGTTTTTATTCCTTCAATAAAAAAGCCGGTAACGCGTTCCTAACGTTACCGGCTTCTCTGGAATTAGACTGTTGCTTACTTAGGCATTGCACTCAAGCGGGCGCGTTGCGATTGTGCCTTGTCAATCACCTGTTGGGCGTAGGTCCGCAGGGCGGTGTTTTTGCCATGTTGCAGAAAAGTTGTAGCCATGTCAATAGCGTCCTGCTGGTGCTCTGACAGGAGGACAACCACATTTTTATCGACGTCGGTGGTCAGCCTGTCGCTGGTGCCGGTCTGCTGAAGTTTCAGGTTCATCGCTTCGATGTTGCGGCTTTGCTGCTGCGTAAAAGCCTGGTTCGGTCGCGCTGGTTTTAGTTGTTGCAGCGTTCCGTCGAGCATGGTGATGTCGTTTTGGGTGCCTGCCGAAAGCGTTTCGGCCATCTCTTTCAGCGACGCATCTTTTGCATTTTGCATGGCTATTTTCAGGAAATCCTGTGCGCCCTGAGCATGTATCTTAGCCTGGAAGGCGTAGTCGAAATCGGGGTCGCCAGTAGCCTCCAACTTTTTTAACTTCTGAACCATCTGCTGCATCGGTTGCAACAGAGCGGCTTTTGAGGGGTCAGGCTGTGCTGACAGTCGGGCCGATTTAGGCTTAGCCTGGGCGCAGGCCAAAACAGAACCACTGGAAATCAAGGTAGCCAGCAGACAGATAGACAGGTTGATTCGAATAGTTTTCATGAGTCTGAATGGTTGATTTATGCGTTATCGTGATTTAGTAGTAAGACCGCTAAAAATAAGAAAGGTTTAAGGAGGAACGGTGGTGTTTGACCGCTAACCCTACAGAAGGGATAGTTTCCTCCTGGCTACCGCCTGTTTTCGCTTTGCCAGATGGGTGGCTTTACAAACAATCTACGTCGATCACGATACTCACCTGGCGCAGGCCTTTGTCGGTCAGGATGTCGTTAATGCGGTCCTGAATATACGCTTTCACAGCTTTGACGTTTACTTTGTCGCGCTCGATTTTCACCATAATATCGAACAGAAACAGGTTCCGAATGCGCTCGACTAGCGGTTGTTCCGGCCCTAGAATCCGGCTGCTGCCCAGGGCGTCGGTCAATTCGGCCGCCAGGCGGTCGGCAGCCTGCTGACTCGTGGCTTTGTCGGCATGGCGAACGGTCAGTTTGATAAGCCGCGAAAATGGGGGGTAGTTAAAGTTCTGTCTTTCCTGAATTTCTTCTTCGAACAAACCCTTGTAATCATTCTCGATGATTTTCTGCAGAATCGTTTGCTGGGGATTGTTGGTTTGGATCAGCACCGTACCCTGCCGCCCGGCGCGTCGGCCCGCCCGGCCACTCACCTGCGTCATCATTTGAAACGAACGCTCCGTAGCCCGAAAATCGGGAAAATGAATGAGCCGGTCCGCGTCGAAAATGCCAACTAAGCTAACGTTATCGAAGTCTAATCCTTTGGTAATCATCTGCGTACCAACCAGCACATCGACATCGCCTACTTCAAACTCCTGAATAATCTGCTGGTACGCGTTTTTGGCGCGGGTTGTGTCCAGGTCCATACGCACTATTTTCGACGATGGAAAAATGATCTGTAACTGATCTTCCAGCTTCTCTGTGCCGAAACCAATGGTGCGCACTTTAGTGGAGCCGCAGGTTGGGCATAGGCGGGGCACTTCCTCTTTATGACCGCAGTAATGGCAGCGCAGTTCAGCGTCGCGCTGGTGGTAAGTCAGACTAACGGCGCAGTTCGGGCACTCAGCCGTCCAGTCGCAGTCTTCGCATTGCATATAGGGCGAGTAGCCACGCCGATTCTGGAACAGAATGCTTTGCTCCTTGCGGGCCATGTTCATTTCCAGTGCCTGGAGCAGTGCCGACGAAAACTCATTTTTCATCGTCTTCTGCCGTTTTTCCACCTTTGTGTCAACCAGCAGAATGTTAGGCAGGGTTGCGTCGCCAAAGCGTTTGAACAATTCGACCAGGCCGTAGCGGCCCTGTTTGGCCTGATAATACGTTTCGAGCGAGGGCGTGGCCGAGCCCAGCAGCACCTTTGCCTGCTGCCAGTGGGCCAGCATGATGGCCACGTCGCGGGCGTGGTAGCGCGGGGCGGGGTCGTGCTGTTTGTAGCTGGTTTCGTGCTCCTCATCAACGATAATCAAGCCCAGATTGTCGAACGGCAAAAATACCGATGAGCGGACGCCCACCACGAACTGGTACTGACCTGACACAACGCCTTTCCAAACTTCTACACGTTCGTTGTCAGAGAATTTGGAGTGATAAATGCCCATCTTGTCGCCGAATACCCGTTGAAGTCTAACCACGATCTGCGTAGTCAGCGCAATTTCGGGCAGGAGATACAGCACCTGCGAGCCGCTGCCGAGGGCCCGTTGAATGAGATCGATATACACTTCGGTTTTGCCGCTGCCGGTGATGCCGTGTAGCAGGACAATGTTCTGCCGCTCAAACTGCACCATAATCTGCTGCGAGGCTTCCCGCTGCGATTCCGTGAGCTTTATCTCGACACGAGGACCCGGATCGTTATCCGAAAAGCGCGGCTGAATAATCTCGAATGTCTCAAAAACAGCATTTTTAATAAGCGTTGTTAAAGACGACTGTGACACCGTGTCGTCCTGATTCAGAATTATTTTGTCGAGGCCTTTCTGGTTCAGTTTGGGGTTCATCTGCACCGGCACGTGGCTTAGGTAGCGCATGACCACCTCCTGCTGTTTAGGTAGCTTTTCGAGCCGGTTCAGCAGAACAAGAAGCTGTTCTTTCTCTTCGTAGGTGCGGTGTAGCCTGACTTTACGCACCATCTTGGGAATGTACTTTTCACGTACTTCCTCAAATACGATGATTGCTTTTTTGCCAACCAGGGATTTGATCAGGGCCGGAACACTGGTGCCCTCACCTGCCAGTCGAGCCAGTTCGTCGTAGGAGAGAGCGGGCTGTTTTTTGAGTTCAGTCAATAAAATGTCTTCAAACTCGGTCAGCAGTTCGGGGTAGTCAAAATCGGGATTTACCTGCACTTTCGACTGACTTGAAATTTTC
Source organism: Spirosoma sp. (assembly GCA_035296465.1). Lineage (GTDB taxonomy): Bacteria > Bacteroidota > Bacteroidia > Cytophagales > Spirosomataceae > Spirosoma. The sequence continues at coordinate 89 of DATHAW010000027.1, read as the reverse complement.
AGGCCGGAGGGCAGGGCAATGTTCATTACGTCGCCTACGCAGCACATGTAATACTCGGCCATCCATCGGAAGAGTTCGAGCTGATACCC
>DATHAW010000026.1:0-5489 GCA_035296465.1 Spirosoma sp. | reverse complement strand
CCGGATATTCAGACTGATTTTGTCGTTACCAACAACGCTAAAGCTTCTTACGATGCGTGCCTGCACCTGATTGAACGCGGCTATGAAAACATCGGCCTGATTGCGTATAAATCGGACCTGTTTCACATGAAGGAGCGGATTCGGGGCTACCGTCAGGCACTTAAAGACAACCATATACAATTCCGGCAAAACTGGCTAAAGGAAGTCTATTTTGAGGCCATAGAGCCTGAAATCAGACGGGCTATTGATGACATGGTATCGGCTGAATCGCCGGTCGACGCCCTGATTTTCGCCACCTACGGTCTGGCTATAAATGGGTTGAAATACATTAACGAATTGCGGTTGAAGGTTCCCGACGATCTGGGTATCGTGAGTTTTGGGCAGGCCGAGGTTTTTGATCTGTACTACTGCCCGATAACCTTTATGAAACAGCCGATTGAGTTGCTGGGAAAAACAGCCGTAGACGTGCTAGTGAAAAAGCTGATTAACCCCGACGAAACACTTACGCAGATTTCAATGGATGCCATGCTGGTCGAACGAGAGTCATCAACAGCCCGGATACACATTTAAGTCTATAATTTACCTGCCTGCTTAATCGATTAAACAAATACTACTTCCCTGCTTTTTTATGCAACGAAGAAATTTTCTTAAATCAACCGCCATCGGCTCAGTAGCCGCTACGTTAGGGATTCCGCTCATTGGGACCGGAGCTGTGCCTAAGCTAAAGATTACCAAAATCCGGTACTTCGCGGCACCCGGCTACAACAAGCCGCTTTTTAACCAAGCGCGGGGCATTGTCGAGATTCAGACCGACGGCGGCATCGTTGGCATTGGCGAAGGTGGCTCAAAGGACATGATCGAGCAACTGGCCCAGATGATGATCGGCGAAAATCCGTTCCGCATTGAGCACATCTGGCAGAACCTGTACCGGGGGATGTTTTATCCGCCGGGACGCGAGAAACTCCATGCCCAGGGCGCCCTGGACATGGCCCTGTGGGACCTCAAGGGCAAGGCCCTGGGGGTACCGGTCTACGAACTGCTGGGGGGAGCTACGCGCGAGTACGTCGAGTGTTACGCCACCGGATTTCGGGCCTCGAAAGCCAAAACCGAAGAAGAGCGCGCCAGGGACTGCATCGAAGCCGGCTTGCGGGCCTACCGGATCGGGCCGACGGGCGGCAACGGCGACGACCCGTTTGACTTCTACGACAACGCCAAGAAAACCATCGCGTTCTGTAAACGAATCGACGCGGCCGTTGGGGGGGGTGGCAAATGGGCGGTTGACCTGCACACCCGTTTCGACACTACCGAAGGACTTAAAATCTGCAAAGCACTCGAAGACACCGAGCCTTATTTCGTCGAAGACGTAGTGCGCTCCGAAAACCAGGAGGTCTACAAGACCGTGCGCGCCCTGACCACCGTGCCCCTTGCCGTGGGCGAGCAGTTTGGGGATCGCTGGGACACGAACGCCCTCATTGAGCAGCACCTGATCGACTACGCCCGCGTAACGGTTCCGAACACGGGCGGCATTTCAGAATTTAAAAAGATTGCATCCATGTGCGAAACGCACTACGTTGGCATGATCCCGCACTTTACCGGCCCGCTGGCGACGGCTACGCTCGTCCACGTGCTGGGGTCAAGCAGTCCGACGCGCTGTTTGATGGAACTGGGCGGTGGCGAACCCGAGCGACCCGCTTATTTCAACGAAGACCTGGTCAATTTCAAAAACGGCAAGCTGTTTCTGAATCCCAACCCAGGCCTGGGCGTAACGTTTGATCCCAAAAAAGCCCAGTTCGTCATGGAAGTAGCCGAAAAAACAAAATTCCCGCATCCGGTTCTGAAAGCACCGGATGGCTCCATTCACAACTGGTAGCGGGGGCCGTCGTCCATTCACAATCAACTAAACACGCGTCAAGTCAATGCACCCAAATCAATTCCTGAACCATGAAAAAAAATCTAACAGGCCTTATTACGCTGCTGCTCCTCATTGTGGGCAGCGGCTTTGCGCAGAATAGCCGGGTAACCGGCAAAGTGACCGGCTCGGATGGGCAGGCGCTGCCCGGCGTCAACGTGCTGGTCAGCGGCACCTCGCTCGGGACGGTTACCGACGCAGCGGGCGACTACTTGATTAACGCGCCGGCCAATGGCTCGCTGGTTTTTTCCTTTATCGGCTACATCAGTCAAACCATCGACGTAAAGAACCGCAGCGTCATCAACGTGGAGCTGGTGGGCGACGCGCAGAGTTTGAATGAGGTGGTCGTAACGGCCCTCGGCATTCGGCGCGAAACCAAAACGCTGGGCTACGCCACAGCCACGGTCAATGCGGACCAGATCAACATCAACCGCACCAACAACTTTATGAGCGGGTTGCAGGGGAAATTAGCCGGGGTAAACATTACGCCCATGAGCAGCGGCCCCGCCGGAACGGCCAAAATCCGCATCAGGGGGCAGTCATCGTTTGGCCCGCAAAACAACCCGCTCATCGTGGTCAACGGCGTACCCATCGACAACTCGAATTTTTCGCTCGGCGGTGATTACGGGAACCGGGCCTCGAACAGTTCGGACGGGGGCGATGGGCTGAGCAGCATCAACCCCGACGACATTGAAGAGATGACGGTGCTGAAAGGAGCCACCGCAGCAGCCCTCTACGGCTCCCGCGCCAAAGACGGCGTGGTGATGATTACGACCAAAAGCCGGGGGTCGGGTAAGGGGTTCGGCGTTACCTACAACGCCAACTTCACGACCGACACACCCCTGGATTTCACGGATTTTCAGTACGAATACGGGCAGGGCGAAGGCGGCAAACGACCCACTACACCCAACCCAACGTCGGGCGTGTGGAGCTTCGGCGAGAAGTTTCAGCCAGGCATGACGCAGGTGCTGTTCGACAATGAGACCTGGCCCTACGAGCCGGTGTTTAACCGGGTGCGTAAGTTCTACCGGGTCGGCACCAACTTCACCAATACCGTGACGGTGGCTAACAACGGCCAGAATGGGGGGTTCAGTCTGTCGTTCGGCAACACCGACAACAAAGGCATTATGCCCAACAACACCTTTAACCGTAAGGTGATTAACCTGGGCTTTTCGCAGAATATCACCGATAAGCTGACGGCCCTGGGCAACATCAATTATTCGCTCGAAAACAACGTTAACCCACCCCAGCTGAACACGCAGGACCTGACGGTGAACACGGTTATTTTCACCCTGGCCAACTCCATGCCGTTCGAGGCTTTGCAGCAAAACCAGACTCAGCCCAACGGCGACGAGTTCGTGTTTTCGCGGTTTTTGGTGCGTAACAACCCGTATTACTCGATGAGCCGAAAATTCGATAACGTTCAGCGAAACCGGTTGTTTGGCAATGTGGCCCTTAAATACCAGTTCACGCCCTGGCTGTATGCACAGGCCCGGCTGGCGCAGGATTCGTGGGTGCGCAATCAGGATTACAACATTCCGAACGGCTATGCGCCCATTGCCCGCGCCCCGGTGGGGTTCGTGAATGGGTCCTACACGCAGGACGTGCGTCAGAACACCGAACGCAACCTCGACCTCATTATCGGGGCTAACCGCACGTTCGGCAAAATCGGCGTGGACCTCACCCTGGGCGGCAATGCCCGCTACGCCCGCAACGATTATAACAGTGTTACCGTCCAGGATTTCGTGCAGCCGGGTCTGTATACGGTCATGAACGGGCGCGTCAAAGACCCGCTCTACGCCCTGTCGGAGCGGAAAATCAATTCGGTGTTCGGAGCCGCTACGGTATCGTACAAGGATTTTCTGTTTCTGAACGCTACGGCCCGCAACGACTGGTTCTCGACGCTGGCCCCCGACAACCGCAGCATTCTTTACCCGTCGGTCGGCACCAGTTTTGTGTTCTCGCAGGCATTCGACGGCCTGCCGACCTGGCTGAGTTTCGGCAAGCTGCGGGCCACCTACGCGCAGGTTGGCTCCGATAACGTGGACCCCTACTCGAATGCACTGTACTTCTCGGTCGATAACAACCAGTTTCCCAACCCGACAGGGCAGCTGGTGCCGGTGGGCGGCATCAACACCAACACCGTCCCCAACCGAAACCTGCGCCCGCTGCGCATTCAGGAATCGGAAGTAGGCCTGGAGCTGAAGCTGTTCCAGAACAAAATTGGTTTTGATTTAACCTACTACCGCAAACTGACCGACGACCAGATTCTGGCTGCTCAGGTATCCGATGCCTCCTCCTACACCAACAAGCTCATCAACGTCGGGCGAAGCATGAACCAGGGCATCGAGATGCTGTTGTCGTTCTCGCCCGTTACGACCCGCTCCTTCCAGTGGAACGTGAGCGCGAACGTGGCTTACAACACCTCTAAAGTGCTGCGGCTGGGGCTGTCGCCGAGGGACACCATCATTACGGTTAATAGTGGCGGGGGCCGGGTGCTTAATCAGGTCGTAGGAAAACCCATCGGGCAGTTATACACCTTTACGTACCTGCGCGATGCCCAGGGCCGACAGGTGTTTGACCGCAACAGCGGGATGCCCCTGCGCAACAACACGCTGGTCAACGTGGGCAATGCCCTGCCCCTGTATTTTGGCGGCATCACCAACACCTTCACGTTCAAAGGCATTAGTCTCTCGACGCTCATCGACTTTAAGCTGGGTCACAAAATGATTGCCGGGCGCAACATCAACTATGTGCGCCACGGGCTGTCGAAGCGAACCTTGCCAGGCCGCGACGTGGGCTACGTGATCGGCAACGGCGTGAACCCCAACGGCGAGGTAAACCAAACCCGGGCGGCTGTGCAGCCCTTCTACGAGTCGATCAACCCGCTGGGTATCAACGAGGATTTTGTGTTCAACGCAGGGTTCTGGAAACTGCGGCAGATCACGCTGGGCTACGACTTCACGAAGCTGCTGCCGGGCCGGTTCTTTATCAAGGGTCTGCGGCTGAACGCCGTTGCCAACAACGTCCTGATTATCAAGAAGTGGACCGAGAACATGGACCCCGAAGAAGTGCTGGTTTCGTCGGATAACGCTGTCGGGCTGGACTTCTGGCCGGGCCTGCCGCCCACGCGCAGCATCGGGGTCAACCTGAACGCAAGATTTTAAAACTATCCCGCTCCCGTCCCCTCCCCTGCCTTCAGGGGAAGGGAAGGGAGCGGGGTAAAACCCACAAAAAATTAAACCAATGAAAACATACAAACCTTATACCCTCGCCCTATTGCTGTTGCTCGGCTCGCTGACCGGCTGCGATGAAGACTTTACCGAACTCAACGTCAACCGCGTCAACCCGACGTCGCTGGCGTCTCCACTGGTGCTCAACCGGGCGATTATCGCTACAACCTATCTCGACGGTTTCGGAACGCTGGGCATGCTGACCTATAATTTTGGCATCGTGCAGCAGATCATTACGCCCTACGGCAGCTCGCTGTCGGGGGCCAACTACGACCAGATCAATGGGGGCAACACGCCCCTGGTCTGGACGAATATGTATCGCAACGTACTGAAGCAGCTGGTGGCGG
>DATHAW010000025.1:0-7831 GCA_035296465.1 Spirosoma sp. | reverse complement strand
GAAACCCAGGCCTATCTCGATCGCAACGCCAGCCAGCAAGCTGATTGCTGGGCCATGCACACCCATCTGTCGCAGCGCGTCAGCTTGAATACCGGTCGCCTTGTGGTCGCCAATGGCGATCAGGTTTCGCTACGGCGGGGGCTGGAAATCTGCTTTCGGCAGCTTACCGAGCCGGACCGCGCCACGTTCAGGCACGATGAGTATCGAATCCGAATCAGAGGTGAAGCCGCTTTCGTGACGTTCAGGCAGATTATGCGCCCGGCAAACCAACCCGCTGAACACAGCCAACAGGTGCGCTACCTCGAGCGAGAACAGGGGCAGTGGAAAATTGTCCATTCAGGTGTGATGTATTACGACCCGACTCCGGAGCAGGTCCAGGCCAATCGGTAAATCTCTATCCGAAACCGTGTACCGTTTTTAACTACGCTGAAATGGACCGGTCTTGGCCTGTTTGTCCTGGTCGTACCGAAAGATGTCGGTTTTTTACCACTAAAGTGGTTCGGGTCCTGTACAGCTTGCGCTCAATAATTCTTACCATTCAATCTTACCCCGGCTTCAGAAGCACAGGCTGAAAAATTAACCAATAAACCAATCGCGCGGGTAGCCCCGCAAACCCGATGACAACCCAATCCGCTCCCCAACTCGCCCCCGCCTACACCGCGCCGGGACAGAACGCCCACAACGCCCCAATGCTGAACGTACTGGGCATGGCCGTCGGCGTGAAACTGCAACACGCCCAGACGGGTGGGCAATTCTCGTGCATCGAGGTGACGCTGCAGCCCCGGCAGATGGGGCCACCGCCCCACGTTCATTACGCCCTGGATGAGATTATGCACGTGACTGAAGGCACGGTTTCGGTGCTGGAAGGCGACAACGTGGTGGAAGTTTCGGCGGGTGGGTGGCATTTCCGGCCGCGTGGCCTGGTACATACGTTCTGGAACGGTCATGATGCCCCAGCCAAATTTCTGGATTTATATCCCAGCACGCAGGATTTCGCGCATTACCTGGAAGAACTGGCCCAACTCGGTGCCGACCTGCATAACGAAGGGGCCAACCCCTTCGCACCCGAAAGTATTGCCCGCTTCCACGCACTCGATGCCCGCTACCAGCATGAGGTATTCTATGAGCAGATGCCCGAATTTATGGCAAAGTACGGCCCGAAAGGCTAAGACAACCAAGTGCAGTCGGCGGTATTAGTCTGGCCCACCGCACCCGAACAATTACCCCATGAAAGCTATCCACATCTTTTTTTTTCTACTTATTAGCCTGGCTGCCACGGCACAAACAACCTTGAGTGGCTCTGTGCACGACGGAACCAGCAAACCACTGCCCTTTGCCAGTGTGGCTCTGCTCAACGCCCGTGATTCGAGCGTTGCAAAAGGCACAGCCAGTGACCCACAGGGAGCATACGCCTTCGAAAACGTCCGGTCCGGGCGATACATCATGCGGGCTACGGCAGTTGGCTATCAAAAAGTCTATTCAACGATCGTAGACGTAGCGCACAGCCCGGTCAATGTGCCTCCGCTGGCCCTGTCCGAAACTGCTGACAAACTGGCTGAGGTGCAGGTAACGGCCAAAAAGCCTTTTGTTGAGCAACAACTCGACCGCATGGTGGTCAACGTAGCGAACAGCATCGTGGGCAGCGGGAGCACGGCGCTGGAAGTGCTGGAAAAAGCGCCGGGCGTAACGGTCGACTACCAGAACGAGCGGCTCCAGCTACGAGGCAAAGAGGGGGTTATTGTTCAAATCGACGGGAAGCAAACCTACCTCTCGGCGGAGGATGTGATTGCGTTGCTGCGGAGCATGTCGAGCGATAATGTCGAAACGATTGAGCTGATTACCAACCCCTCAGCCAAGTACGACGCGGCAGGTAATTCAGGCATTATCAACATCCGGCTCAAGAAGAACAACAATGTCGGCACCAATGGTACGGTGTCGGTAGCGGGTGGGTCGGGCCGTTACGACCGGGAGCGGGGCAGTTTTCAACTCAACCACCGTACGCAGAAATTGAACTTGTTCGGTAATTACAGTCTCAACCGGGGGGGTAATTACTGGGACTTTCAACTAAGCCGCGACCAGCCTGACCCAACGTCTGATGACCCGGCCCGTCGTAACGTAGTAAGTCAATATTCTTACCTGATCTTTCGGGATCTGGGCCAGAATGCGAAAGCGGGACTGGACTTTTCGCCTACTAAGAATACGACGATCGGCGTGGTCTGGACGGGTTTCTGGAGTGACCATCGCGAGAAAGGTCCTGCCACCTCTAACTTCCGACGTAGTGAGGGTGGTCCAGTTTACCTGCATACGCAGACAGATAAGACCTACGATATGTTCAGCCAAAATCAGGTGGGTAATCTAAACATCCAGCACACGTTCGGTGAGAAGGGCGGCCGTGGAAGAGGGCAACTGACTGCTGATTTCGACATTGGGCATTTCAGTCGCCAGTATTCCAATAGCCTGATAACCAATACGCTCATCGCGACTGGTGATGTAAGTGGGCCTGTCCCCGGTCTGCTGATTACGCAGCCTTCTACGGTCGATATCCGCACGATAAAGGCCGATTATAACAGGCCTTTGTCGAACGGCTGGAAATTAGAAACCGGCTTAAAGAGTGCGTCGGTGAAGACCGACAATGACTTACAGCTTAGCAGTGGACCGGCTGGGGCACTGGTACCTGATCCGGCCTTATCGAACCGTTTTCAATATACCGAACAAGTGAACGCGGCCTACATCAGTATATCGGGTAATCTGGGACGTAATGAAGGATCCAAAACACAGGTGCAGGCAGGCCTACGGGCTGAACACACACATTCAGAAGGAAACTCATTAACACTGAACCAGATCGTAGCGCGCGATTACCTCAAGTGGTTCCCAAGTCTGTTTGTATCGCGGCCCCTGTCAGCCAACCAGACCTTGACTCTGTCGTACAGTTACCGCATCGACCGGCCAAACTACCAGAACCTGAATCCGGCACGGGGTTACGTCGACCCTTTTGCCTACAGGCTGGGAAATGCGTACCTGAAGCCCCAGTTTACGCACGCAGTGGAGGCCAAGTTCAGTCTCAAAAACAATGTGTTTGCATCCCTGGGAGCCAATTACACGACCGACCTGATGTTTTTCACAATCCACGCGCTGGAAGGAAATAAGACGTATGTCACGTTTGAGAATCTAGGCTATTCACAGGGCTATACCCTGACGCTTGGCTTTCCGCTGACCATCATGAAAGGGTGGCAATTACAAACCAATCTGCTGGGCTACTATAACCGCTTTCAGTACGACTATGAAGGAACGGTTTTGCAAATAGAGAACGTAGCCGGGCGGCTCAATGGCAACAACGCCCTTACGCTGGGACATGGCTGGACAGCCGAACTCAATGGATGGATCAGTACGCCGGCCGTTAACGGCATCTGGCATTCTCCCTGGTTAGGTGCGCTCGATACGGGCGTGCAAAAAGCGGTATCGTCAGCCCTTAAGCTCAAATTCACTGTGCAGGACGTGTTTCATACCAATCGATTCCGTCCCTCCGTAAAAACGCCCAGTGGCAACCAGGCGGGTATTTTGACATTCGATACGCGCGTAGCACTGCTGAACCTAACCTACACCTTCGGAAACCAGAAGCTGAAAGGCGAACGGCAACGGCGTACCGGCTCAGACGAGGAAACCCGCCGGGCAAATTAACCTTTAAAAAACAATCTGTATGCTTACCCAAACGCTCTCTCCCCCAACAAGCACCAGCACCGACCGCATTCAGGTCATCGATGCACTGCGCGGCTTCGCGCTCATTGGTATCATCGTTGCTCATTGTAGCGGGCAGTACTTAGCTGGTATGCCTCCAGCGGGCTATAATATCACCTTTACAGCCCTCGATGGCTGGGTGGGCGAGTTGGGAATGTACCTTACATTCGGCAAGTTCTTCACTATTTTCTCGTTTCTGTTCGGGTTGAGTTTTGCCATTCAGATGGATCGGGCGGCACAGACCGGCCGACCATTTGTGGGCCGGACGCTCTGGCGGCTGGTGATTCTGTTTGCCATCGGCTTCACGCACAGCCTGTTCTATTCCGGCGACATTCTCCGTATCTACGCATTTTTAGGGCTGCTCCTGCTCCTGATGCGGCAACTTGGTAACCGGACAATTCTGATTATCGGTTTGCTGCTGGTTTTCAATGCCCCCCTGCTGGTCAATCGCAGCCTGTCGGTCAACGCTCCGCCCCCAACACCCGCCCAGATTGAAGCCGAGAAGGCGCAGGGAGCTGCTTTTATGAAAACGGCCCAGGACGAGTTTCGTATCAAGCAGTCGGGAACGCTTGGCGAGGTGGTGCAGATGAACGCTAAAGGCGGCCTAGTTGGTACCTTTTTTTTCCAACTCTTTACCGGGCGGATGTTCATTACGCTCGGTTTGTTTTTGCTGGGATTGTACGCAGGCCGCAAACGCTTCTTTGTCGATACACCCGAACACCGGCAGTTTTTTCGAAAGTTGCTCATTTGGTCGGGCGTGTTAGCGGCTGTGTCAACCGGGCTATGGCTTGTGCTGACCGGAGGTAACCTGTTTGGCCCACCGACACCGGGCTGGGCAGGGGTTATTGGCGCTACAGCCTTCGATGTGCATCAGGCTACACTGACGGCATTTTACGTGGCGGGTATTACGTTGCTTTTCTGGCAAACGCGGGCGGTATTCTTACGTTCGCTGGTGGCCGTGGGGCGCATGGGCCTAACCACCTACCTCTGCGGTACGGCGTTTGGCGTACTGGTGTTTTTGGGCTACGGGCTGGGGCAGTTAGGCCACCTTGGTATGGCGGCTTCGGTTGGGCTGGGGCTAGCATTTTTCGCGTTGGAAATCCCCGTCTCGAACTGGTGGATGGCCCGGTACTATTACGGCCCGGTGGAGTGGCTCTGGCGATCACTCACGTACCTTAAAGCACAGCCAATGCGAAAATCAGGCAGCACACTTTTAACAGTGGTATAGTCTCCCTGAGCCTAAACGCATAGTCCATCAGCCTCAACCCTAATCACAAAGAAATTAATTATGCATAGCTCGAACTAAACCCTTGTCTGATGAACACCAATACCCCTCCTTCCTATCTTACCACCTTAACACCCCTACGCGGCATTGCGGCTTTACTGGTGGTAATTTTCCATTCCAATTTGATGCTAGTCCCTTTTGTGGACCCGACGTTGACCAAGTTCGTGCAGAACGGCTGGCTTTGGGTGGACTTTTTCTTTGTATTGAGTGGGTTTGTGCTGTCTCATGCTTATGGAGCCTACTTTCAGGATAATGTTTCGTGGGCGGGTTACAAAAAATACCTGCTGGCCCGGTTTGCGCGGGTGTATCCCCTGCATTTTCTGACGCTCTGGGTTGCTGTTGCTGTCATAGTGGTACTTGTTTCGATGGCCGATGGACTGGATCCTTTCTTTCAGATGATTTTCGATCTGAAAACCATTCCAGCCTCCCTGTTGCTCGTGCAGTCCCTGCATCTGTACGGTACGGCTCCGCTCAACACGCCGTCATGGTCGCTCAGTACGGAATGGTGGGTGTATGTGATTTTCCCGTTGCTGGTCCGGCCATTCTTCAGACTCAATGGGGTCGGCAGGTTACTAGCCCTCTTCGGCATTGCCGCCCTGTTTCTGGGTCTGATGTACTACATCGTACCGCATTTCGGCTGGGGACCTTTCACCAAACCGGGCGAATTGAATCCACCATCGATCAATACCCTGACCGACTGGGGTTTGCTTCGATGTTTAGCCGGCTTTCTACTAGGCATGCTGTTTTACGAACTGTACCGCAGCCGTTGGGCGTTCAGGTGGCTTAGTAGCGGCTGGGCGTTTCTGCTGTTTACGGTTGGAGTCACTGTGGCCATGCATTTCGGTATTCACGAACTGCTGATTTTAGCCTTCTTCCCATTCATTATCCTGACGGCTGCCTACAATAGTGACTTCGTCAAACGCGCTCTGGAAACCCGCCCTCTGCAACGGCTTGGCGACTGGTCGTTCTCGATCTACATGGTGCATATACCCATTGCCTTTGCCCTGACAGTTATTTTTATACTGCCCAAAAATCCAAAGATGTTTTCCAGTTTTCAGGCGTTGAACATGGCTACCCGCCCACCGGGCGAGCTTATGTGCCTGCTGTTGGTTACGCTCACGCTTGGCGTAGCCTCGCTGACCTACCGCTATGTAGAAGTACCCGCCCGGAATTACATCAACCATCGGTTTGGTCACCGGCGTCAGGAATACCCCACAGACCCGGTCGTGACAGAAGCGGCCCGGTAAGGACGCTTACTGCAAATGCGCACCCTTAGCCTCTACTCTGTAAAGACAGGAGCATACCCTTTGCCGAAATAACTACTCCTTTCTCGCTTAACTATTCTTATGAAAACAACTGATTATCAAAAAGCCGCCTGGCTCACGCTGGTGCTTGTAGTGGCCTTCGTTGTGGGTTGGGAACTGCATTGGCGGCATAAAAACTACGACCTGTCGTACAACGATGATGAAAGCCTGTGGTCCAGCAAACGGAAACTGGTTTATCAGAGCAGTCCGGCAAGACCCGTGCTGATTGGCTCATCGCGCATTAAGTTCGATCTGGACCTGGACACCTGGGAGCGTATCACCGGCGAGAAACCCATTCAGTTGTCCTTAGTGGGTACTTCCCCCCGGCCCATGCTGACCGATCTGGGCAATGATCCAAACTTCAGGGGAACACTGCTGATCGACGTAACGGAAGGCTTGTTTTTTAGCCCGAGCGGTTCTTTTCCAGAAAAAGAAGCCATAAAGCGGGTTACTGCCTATCCCAACTGGTCGCTGTCCCAGCAAATCAGTTTTCAGCTCAATCGCGTGCTGGAATCCAATCTTCTTTTCCTGGACGATGGGAGACTGGCCCTAAACCCACTCCTCAATTTACTGCCGATTCCGTCCCGTCCCGGTGTGTGGGGTGGTCCGCAATTTCCTCACGAGTTTTCCATCAATGAGTTTGATCGGCAAACCAAAATGACCCCTGCCTTCGTCGCCGATACGACCATTCAGAACAAGGTAAAAGCGGTTTGGATGGATATTGGAGCCCATAGTCCGAAAAAGCCCATTGACGGGCCTCCACTGACGGAGATACTAAATTCTACCAGGCAATCCATCGACCAGATTCGGGCGCGGGGTGGCAAGGTATTGTTCATCCGAACGCCATCGGATGGCCCCATGCGTCAGATAGAGAAACAGATGTATCCGCGCGACTTGTACTGGAACCGGCTGCTGGCGCATACCCAAACGCCGGGCATTCATTTTGAAGACTACCCGGCCATGACCCGATATAAATGCCCGGAGTGGTCGCACCTGACGCCTGCCGATGCGATTCCGTTTACCGAAGATTTGATTCCCATTGTGCAGCAAAAAACGGGCTGGCCAATTCAACAACGGCCATCCGCAACCCGCCTGAGCGCTGCTTTATCCTCTCTTTAACCAGCTACTGATATGGTTTTCAACTCCTTCACCTTCATCGTCTTTTTGGTCATCGTTCTGGCACTGCATAACCTGCCTTTTTCCTGGAAAACCAAGAAAATAAACCTGCTGCTGGCCAGTTACCTGTTCTATGCCCTCTGGAATCCGCCATTTATTCTTCTGCTTTGGCTATCGACAGTCGTGGATTACTACATGGCCCGGCTTATTTCGCTCGAGCAACGACCACTGCGACGCAAACTTCTGCTAGCCGTCAGTTTAGTATTGAATCTTGGCATGCTCAGCTACTTCAAGTACGGCTGTTTTCTGCTCGAAAACTTTACGGCACTGTTGGCAACTTTGGGCATCGCCTTCCAGGCCGCTAAACCCTACATTATTCTGCCGGTCGGTA
>DATHAW010000024.1:0-5008 GCA_035296465.1 Spirosoma sp. | reverse complement strand
CAGACAGTTTTGACACCGAGTTGCCGGGCGTAGTCGAGAGCAGTCATGCATAATAGCTTACCGATGCCCTGCCCCTGCCTGGTTGGCGATACAGCCATTTTGGCCAGTTCAAACCCAGTGGCACCCATGTTGACCATCGCTACGCATCCAACTACGTTGCCATCCACTAAAGCAAAGAAAATCTGACCATCGTTTGGCAGAATAAACGTTTCTGGTTGCTCAAGCTGCTCCAGGTCATGCGTTTCAATTTTAAAATACTTTTCAATCCAGGAGATGTTCAGCCGTTTGAAATCGGGTTGATAACGGGAGTCGTAAGGAATGATGGATACGGGAGTCATTAATTTTAGGATGTATTCTTTGCTTCCAAAATTCGTCATTGAAAGAATTACGTTCAAGCCTCTTGTAGCTAAAGTAATATAGCATTAAAAGCCGTTACGTAAGGATTTACATAGATAACACCTATCGGAAAATAAACAGGTCCTTATAACAGAAGCTTTTTGGTAGGCTCCGTCATTGAAACTCTTGTTCTTTCGGTAGGCATTTTTAGCAGAGTTGCGTAGTTTTGCACTTTACAAAGAAATCAACTGTGTTGGCTCGTCTTAAATAAGCCGGTGCTAACTGTTAATTATTAACTCCTATGCAAACCTCCACGTACGTCCCCTACAAGGTCAAAGACATAGCCCTTGCCGACTGGGGCCGCAAGGAAATCAGGCTCGCCGAAGCCGAAATGCCAGGACTTATGGCACTCCGTGCTGAGTTTGGCCCATCGCAGCCGCTCAAAGGTGCCCGCATTGCTGGTTGCCTACACATGACTATCCAGACGGCCGTGCTCATTGAGACGCTTGTTGAACTGGGTGCCGACGTAACATGGTCTTCGTGTAATATTTTCTCGACTCAGGACCATGCTGCTGCTGCTATTGCTGCCGCCGGGATTCCGGTGTATGCCTGGAAAGGTATGACCGAGGAAGAATTCAACTGGTGCATTGAGCAGACGCTGTTCTTCGGTGAAGATCGTCAGCCACTCAATATGATTCTGGACGACGGTGGCGATCTGACCAACATGGTGTTCGACACCTATCCTGAGTTAATTCAGGGCATTAAAGGATTGTCTGAAGAGACGACTACGGGAGTTCACCGTTTGTATGAGCGCATGAAAAACGGTACGCTGCACCTGCCAGCGATCAATGTCAATGACTCAGTGACGAAGTCAAAGTTTGACAATAAATACGGCTGCCGCGAGTCGCTGGTGGATGCGATCCGCCGGGCTACGGACTTGATGCTGGCCGGTAAAGTAGCCGTTGTAGCCGGTTACGGCGACGTAGGCAAAGGCTCGGCCGAGTCATTGAGGGGTGCTGGATGCCGCGTTCTGATTACAGAGATAGACCCAATTTGTGCGTTGCAGGCTGCTATGGATGGCTACGAGGTGATTCCGATGGATGAGGCCGTCCTCCGCGCCCAGATTTTCGTAACGGCTACGGGCAACGTCCGTATCATCAAAGACCGGCACTTCCGGGCTATGCGCGACAAAGCTGTTGTTTGTAACATCGGTCACTTCGACAACGAAATCGACATGGCCTGGCTAAACGAAAACTATGGTCATTCCAAGAGCCAAATCAAACCACAGGTCGACATGTACGAAATTGATGGCAAAGAAATCATCGTGCTGGCCGAAGGTCGGTTGGTGAACCTCGGCTGTGCCATGGGTCACCCTTCGTTCGTGATGTCGTGTTCGTTTGCTAACCAGACGCTGGCGCAACTTGAACTGTGGGCCAACTCGGATAAGTACGAAAACAAGGTATATGTGCTGCCTAAAAAGCTGGACGAAAAAGTAGCGGCCATGCACTTAGCCCACGTTGGTGCCCGACTCGAGCCACTGGAGCAGGAGCAGGCCGACTACATTGGCGTAGCGGTCGAAGGACCGTTCAAATCGGAGATGTACCGGTATTAGCCAAAAGCGTTCACCGGCCCGCTTCGGCGTATAGGCTCTTGGGCAGTTTCTATAATGCGGCTCTGGAAACAGGGCCGCCTTTTTTTATTATATTTGTTTCGAATGGACTGCACAGAAATAGCTGACTTCCAATGGCTTTTCTGCTCAGCCCTATATTGCGCTACAACGATTGCCGGATCGAGGATGATTTCTCTGCCTTCGATCAGGCTGATTCAATGATGCCACTGGAAGGGGATGTGATGGGTCAGTGCTTGTTTTGTCTCTTGCGCACTACACCCCGACAAAGCCCTGTGAACCGTTTGCGGAGAGGCCGGTGGTAAAGACGTAGTGCCTGTTTTTACTGGTAGCTCAGTACATTGTAACTTTATCGAAATACCATTCATTATGAACCGGTTGCTCTTCCTGTGTCTGGTGCTATCTCCCCTACTCTGCCTGTCGCAGGAAACGGCGATCGATACGCTGCATTGGAGTGCGTCCCGGAGGCTGCAACTGTCCGATTTCCACGCGCCAAAACAGCCCGGTCTGGGCGGTTCCGAGTTTTATTACCAGATTGGCTATGACGTGCGGCCGGCGGCTATTGGCAGCCAGCCCGTCATTGACGCCTACTGCCTGATGTTCAGGAACCTGTCGCGGGTGTCCGAAACGGCCAACGACGAGCGAACCCTGGCTTATAACCAGGTACTGTTTGACTTGGTCGAGATTTATGCCCGGCAGATGAAGGCGCAGCTTATTGCGCTCAAGGCCGACCGCCGGTTTAAACAACGGGCTAAACAAATTGAATACGTCACCAATGCTGAACTGGGGGCCGAAGTAAACCGGTTTCGGTCAGAAACGGGCGGGGGCGACGACCGCGACGTCCTGCAGCGGTGGCAGCGGCAGGTAATCCAGCGACTCTACGACGTTCCCGATCTGGTCACGACTTTCTGGCCGGCCAAAGTGGGATTGGGCATTTCAGTTGGTGGGAGCGTACAAGTACCAACGGGCAGGCTGGCCCAGACGCTGCCCCCACTGCCGGGCCTGACCTATGGACTGGATGTAGCGATTGGCCGAACGCTCCTGCTGCTACAGGTTGGTATGCACAAGGCCAACCTGCGACAGGCGTTTACGGACCGCAACCAGGAATGGCCAACAGGCATGGGCATTCGGCCTACCCTGTTTGACGTTGGATTCGGCCGGGCTGTTTACGACGACACCCGCAACCGATTAATGCCCTTTGTTGGCTACCGGCTGCTCAACCTACGGCCCCGCGATCATAATGACGAACGCTATAAAGGCTTTGCGCTGGCCAGCCATATGCCAACGCTGGGCCTGATCTGGGATGTTAAGTTTGGCAATAACATGACCCAGCCCGACCGGGTGTACGATCGTTTCTGTTTCGTGCGGACCAAATTATCCGTTAGCCCCTTGCTGGCTCCCAGGCCGCTGTCGGGTGGGCTGGTCAACCTTCAGATTAGCGTGGGTGGCTTCGGCCGCCCCCGGAAAGTAACTTACAAGCCCGAACGTACGACCATCCTGCTGCCAGCTACCCCGATTTGAGCTACCGGAAACCTTCCGTTATCTTTGCGTTCTCATGAAAAAGCTTTTTCTCCTGCTGGCCCTCGTTGGCGTAGCAGCCTGCAATCCTGGCTATCACCTAACGAACCGGACGGCTAGTCGCATTGGTGTCGATTCGGTTTCGGCTCCTGCCGACCGCGGAGTTGCCCGCTTCCTGACTCCCTACCGCCAGGGGCTTAACAAAACGATGAACGAGGTGCTGACCCACTCGACTGGGCGTATCGAGAAAGGACAGCCCGACGGCCCACTCAACGACCTGCTCACCGATGCGCTGCTGCAACAGGCCACCCAGCGCTACGGCAAACCCATTGACTGCTCGCACCTGAACTATGGGGGCATACGTAATAACCTGCCCCAGGGCGACATCACAACCGGCTCCATCTTTGAAGTGATGCCGTTCGACAATCAACTGGTGGTGCTGACGCTCACAGGCACCATGCTGGAGCAACTGCTGAACCACTTCGCCAATGGCAACAAACTGGTTGTGGGTGGATTGCGGGCTAAGATCCGCGATGGAAAAACACAGTCCGTAACGTTCACCAATGGCCGAACGCTCCAGCCTGACGAAACCTATACCCTTGTTACAAGCGACTACGTAGCCGACGGAGGTGACAACGCCGGCTTCCTTAAAAATCCCATTCGGCGCGAGACCCTCAACTACCTCATGCGCGACGCCCTCATCGACTATTTCCGGCAGCAGGGCAAGAGCGGTCAACCCATTAACCCCCTTTCTGATGGACGTATCAGCCTCGAATAGACGACAGTTTCTGAAATACCTCGGCACAGCGGCCGTTGTTGGCTCCGTAGCACCGACTCTGATCGCCGGTCCTAATGGCATCGGCAAACCCAGAGCCACCACGCTGACGATTCTGCATACCAACGACGTACACAGCCGGCTCGACCCCTTTCCAATGGATGGAAGCCGCAACGCGGGTCGGGGTGGGGTGGCTCGACGAGCTACGATTATCCGCCAAATTCGGCAGGATCAGAAAAACGTACTTCTATTCGACGCGGGCGATATTTTTCAGGGAACACCGTACTTCAATCTTTATAAAGGTGAACCTGAAATTCTGGCGATGAACCAACTTGGCTACGACGCCGGCACCATTGGCAACCACGATTTCGATGGCGGTATCGACAACATGGTCACCCAGTTTGGCAAGGCAAGCTTTCCGCTTCTGATTGCTAACTACGACTTTAAAAATACGGTGCTCGACGGACGGACTACCCCGTATAAGGTGTTTGTTAAAGATGGCATCCGGCTCGGCGTGTTCGGCCTGGGCATTAAACCGGAGGGGCTGATTCCGAAAGATGCCTACCGCGAAACAAAATACCTCGACCCCATCGAAATAGGCAACGATGTGGCCGCACATCTCCGAAACGAACAGAAATGCGATTACGTCATTTGTCTGTCTCACCTCGGCTTTAAATACGATGGCCCGACCGTATCGGATAACGTACTGGTGGCCCAAACGCGCCACATCGATGGCATTATTGGTGGGCATA
>DATHAW010000023.1:0-2305 GCA_035296465.1 Spirosoma sp. | reverse complement strand
TAGCCAGCCTAGCGGAGGACCTTAGTGTAAAGAGTTTTGTGCGGCTTCAAACGGAACCTTTGCAAACTACGCGGCTGTCCTCCTTCAAGCGACCCCGGAAACCCTATATTGAGGTGATGAAGGCTGTGCACCGTAAAACAGGTGAACCGGTTGAACTGGCATTTGACCAGGAAGGTAAGCCAGTCATAACCGAGAACGTTTTTGCTGAAATCGCTGCAAATCGTGCTAAAAAGTTCGGTCCTATCCATGAGTCACTTTTCAATAAAATGCAGGAAACTGCCGAGACTAGCAATCTACCAGTTGCCATCTGGCTGGTGACGCCTTCCAAACCTCTGATCCGTAAAAAAGAAAAAGGGAGGACAGAATTGCTACCTGCTGCCGAAAGCCAACGTACTCGCAATACGGAGCTTACCCGAAAAACGGGGGAGACACTGAAACGAGAGTTTAATGCAGAGATAACCATCGATCCCTGGGCACCGGTTATTTACACTGAACTGAGTCCCGAACAGATAAGGTCACTGGCAAACCGAAAAGAAATAGCTGGGATTTTCTTTCATGAAACAACGGGTATCGATGATCTGATTGACTCCATAGTCATAGCTAAATCCGATGATGTCCACACAGTAGGCTTTACGGGAAAGGGAATTAAGGTCGCTGTTTGGGAAAGTGGGCCTGACGTTACAACTAACCTATCCATTTCTGCCTTTTTCGATCCAGCAAACACGAGTACGAGCGAACATGCAAGGCATACGCATGGTATCGTTAAAAACAAGGAACCTAATAAACCCCATGGCCATGCCCCTGGATGTCTGCTTCATTCGGCAAACCGAAAGAGTATCGATGCGCTGAGGTGGGCCGTTCAGACAAAAGGGTGTACCGTCATCTCGCAGAGCTTTCACCGATCATCGGAACCTGGCTCTTCGGGAATGTCGTATGATGACCTGTACAAAGACTATCTGGCGTTAAACTGGCCCTTTCCCACCATTTTACAGGCGGCTGGCAACTACTGGTCTACAGACCCCGACGGGATTGTACCTCCAGAAGCCGAATACGTAAACCACAAAGGCTATAATAGCCTGGCGGTGGGTAATCATAATGATGATGCGTCTGCCATGTCAGGAACCTCCGTCTTTCGAAATCCAACGTCTTTGCACAGTGATCGTGAACTACCCGAACTGTGTGCAAATGGTACGAGGGTAACTACGGTAGGGCTAACGATGAGTGGCACGAGTATGGCAGCCCCGGCAGCTGCAGGTGTAACTGCTTTATTACAACAGGCCAACAATACACTTGAGTCATGGCCCGAAGGATGTCGAGCCATCCTGCTTGCTGGGGCTTCACTGAATCCAGAAGGGAATACCTGGTGGAGAGATATTGTCAGTAACGTGGATGCCTCGGATGGTTCTGGAGCCGTAGATGCACTGGAGAGTTTACGCATTACCCAAAACCGGCGGTCCCGCAATAGCTCAGGCACCCGCCGGGGATGGGACGTTGGTACGTTGCGTTCCCGCGATATTGGACGAAATAAGGAAACTGTTTTTAGTTATCAGATTACCATACCCCGCAAACTGTTACTTCCCAGAGTTAAGGTTGCGCTAGCCTGGAATAGTAGAGTTGAATCTTTTGTAAATGCGGTTGTCAGTTCGAAGCTAACCCTGGACTATGACTTGAATATATACGATGCCGGTGGTACATTGGTAGGCTATAGTGGTTCCTGGGATAACAGCTATGAGATCGCTGAATTCAGTGCACAACGGGGCCAAACTTATACCATTAAGATACGTCGCTGGTCTGGTACGGATGATACCTGGTTTGGAATAGCCTGGACAGTACGTGGCTTATCTATTGAACTCGAAATCCCTCCTATTACAATATAGGGGATTACAATGGTTATGAATCCTGAATTTTGTATTTAAGCTGAATAGCAATAATTATTTTAGAGAATATTTGATTTAATAGCCTGGCCATTTTGGACCAGGCTATTTTTTATGGATATACTAAATTGATCAAAATTCATTTTATACAATCAACAAACAATAGCCTGGGTGATGGCTTGCTTTCAGCTTACTAGTTGTTTAATCCTTTGTACGACTTAATCTACTATTTTTTAGCTCGGCTATTTTCTTGTGAACACCCAACAGATGCTCAATTTGTTGGAGTATATGGTCATGCCTTAATAGTGGACATTGAGCTTGAAAAAGAGATGGTTAATCAGCAAGCCAATCACCGTATCGTGCATCAGCACAGACTTTGAAAAGCAGATCGTTCGTCGTGCTAATCGCTTAATTCGGGTGCGTAAGTCCAA
>DATHAW010000022.1:0-8936 GCA_035296465.1 Spirosoma sp. | reverse complement strand
CAATACGCTGCTGGTTGTTATTGGGTTATTGGTTCTGTGTTTTGTCTTGATTACACTGGTCGAGCGCAAACCGGTACCGGTCAACGATTCACCCGTGCTGGGATTCCGCGAAAGCCTTAAAGAAGGTTTCCAGTTTGTGTTTAAGACACAGATTGTCCTATACGCTATCTCCCTGGACCTGTTCTCGGTGCTATTTGGTGGCGTAGTGGCCATTTTACCCATCTTTGCCGAGGATATTCTGAAGGTAGGTGCCGAGGGGCTGGGTTTTCTGCGGGCGGCACCTTCAGTGGGAGCAGTGCTAACGATGGCTTATATGACCCGAAACCCGCCAACGCTCAACGCCTGGCGGAACATGCTGCTGGCAGTGGCGGGTTTCGGGGTGGCAACAATTATTTTTGCCTTGTCAACTAACTTTTATTTGTCGCTCGGTATGCTCGCGCTGACGGGCGCTTTCGATAGTGTCAGCGTCATTATCCGGCAGACGATTCTGCAAATCTTTCCGCCCGATCACTTACGCGGCCGGGTGGCCGCCGTAAATGGTATCTTCGTTAGCTCGTCTAACGAAATCGGTGCGTTTGAGTCGGGGCTGGCAGCCAAGCTATTCGGTACTGTCCCGTCGGTGTTGCTGGGCGGGACTGCTACGCTGGTGATTTTAGCTTATATATACGTTAAATCGAAGGATTTGCTGGCCGTTAAATTAGGTTAGGCCATGTATCAGCACGATTGGTCGGTAAGAATTATAACTAATTTGCTTATTTGTTAGACGATAAGAAGGCATTTATGTCAATTTGCCTATTCAGTAAAACGCGTGCGTTGAAGATTTCCCAGAACAACTCATCCGGGACCTGATGTTCCTGCTGCAAACGCATCATATCGCGGATGCTTTCTTTGATGACGGGTGCCTTGGTTGATGTCGTTGTCCAGGCTGGCGTTAGCTGATAGTTTTCCATAGGTATAGCTGACAGTTTTGTTTTTAGCGTGCGTGGTTGTAAACGAACTCATTTTCAGAATGTTCTGAAATTTAATTGCGCTTCTTTTCTATGAATTAGAAAAATTATATTTTCTCCACCTTTTTTGGGGAGTTATAGGGTTCGGTCTGGAAAAACGTCAATCAAAATTTTTTCTTAAAACTTAAATTCGCTGATTATCAGTCACTCGTATGAAAATAAAATCCTTTATAGTCCTGGTTCCGCTGCTGGGCTTTGGCCTGGTTGCGACCATACCCACCAGCCGACCTAAACCCAGCAAACTAGTGAAAGTCTGGGAAACGGACACCACCCTGCGCACGCCCGAATCCGTACTGTATGACGACCGAACGGATAAACTCTACGTCGCTAACATCGACGGCAAATCGGACGGGCTTGATGGTAATGGCTTCATTTCCAGGGTCTCGCTCGATGGTAAAATTGAAAATCTGCGCTGGACCTCCGGGCTGAATGCACCGAAAGGAATGGGCCTGTATAAAAACCGGCTCTACGTAACGGACATCTATCGCCTGGTGGCCATCAATACCGAAACCGGCCAGGCCGAAAAAACCTGGGATGCCGTAGACCAGAAGAGTGCATTTCTGAACGACGTAACGGTGGCGAAAGATGGCACGGTGTACGTGTCCGACAACCGCACTGACAAGATTTACCGGCTGAAAGACGACAAGTGGGAAGTCTGGATGCAGGGTGAGCAATTAAACAAACCAAATGGGCTGCTGGCCGTGGGCAAAAATCAACTCATGGTTGGGTGCACCAAAACCGGTGCATTACGTTCGGTGGATGTTAACACAAAAACCATGATGACCATTGCCGATGGGATGGCCGTAACTGATGGAATCGTACCCGAGGGGAAAGGCAACTACTTTGTTTCGGACTGGAATGGGCAGGTTTTTCACGTTAATGCCAACGGCACGAAGGTGCAGCTCATAGATACCCGCGCTGACAAAGTAAACGCAGCCGACATCGAGTACGCCCCTAAGAAAAAGCTACTGATTGTGCCAACGTTCCTAAAAAACAAGTTAGTGGCGTATCGGTGGGAATGAGAGATGCTGAGCAGGTAGTACGAATTGCGGTGATCACTAATGCTGGTGACCGCAATTCGTACCACTTGATTCTTTAGGAAAGCAGACTATTTACAGCCTGGTTGGCTCGTTCCACACCAAAACCGGCTAGGGCCTGTTCCATATGAGTTATAATCAAATCATTGCCCAGGTTGCCCATACTGCCCTCGTGCGTGTGGCGTAACTGGCGGGGTGGACTATAGTCGTGTTCGGCAATCTCTTTACCCACGGTTTGATAGGCTTCGCGAAAGGGCACACCCTGAAGCACCAACTCATTTACCCGCTCCACACTAAATAGTAAATCGTATTTTGGATTGTCGAGCAGATTCGGTTTAACGTCAAGGTGTTCAAGCATAAATGCAGTGATGTCGAGGCAGTCGAGGATTTCGTCAAAGGCAGGCATCAGGATTTCTTTGAGCAACTGCATATCGCGGTGGTAGCCGGAAGGCAGGTTGCTCATCACTAGTGTCACCTCCATCGGAAGGGCTTTCAGTCGATTGGCCTTGGCCCGTAGCAACTCGGCTACGTCGGGGTTTTTCTTATGGGGCATAATGCTGCTGCCTGTCGTGAGCGCATCCGGCAGGGTCATAAACCCGAAGTTCTGGCTATTGTAGAGACAGATATCCATTGCCATCCGCCCAATGGTGGCGGCAACAGCTGCCAGGGCCGTGAGCGCTGTCTGTTCAGTTTTGCCCCGGCTCATCTGCGCATACACTACGTTAACGTGCATTCCCTCAAAGCCCAGAAGTTCGGTCGTTAGGGTACGGTTGAGCGGGAACGACGACCCATAGCCCGCCCCCGATCCGAGCGGGTTACGGTTGGCGAGCCGGTAGGCAGTCTGCAGCATGAGCATATCGTCGGCGAGTGCTTCGGCATAGGCTCCGAACCACAATCCAAATGACGATGGCATGGCAATCTGTAGGTGGGTATAGCCCGGCAACAGGTCATTTTTGTGCTGCTCCGAGCGGCTAATCAGCCGGTCGAATACGCGCCGGGTAGCTTCGGCCACCCGCCAGATTCGGTCGCGGGTAAACAGCTTAAGGTCCACTAGCACCTGATCGTTACGCGAACGACCCGAGTGAATCTTTTTACCTACGTCGCCCAGTGTGCGCGTCAGCATCAACTCAACCTGTGAGTGAACGTCTTCCACACCATCTTCGATAACAAACTGACCGGCTTCGATTTGCTGGTATATTTTCTTCAATTCATCATTCATCATTCTTAATTCATCATTAGAAATCAGGCCGATAGTTTGAAGCATGTGGGCATGGGCGAGGTTACCCAGCACGTCGAAAGTGGCTAGGTGCTGATCCATTTCCCGGTCGCGTCCGACGGTGAAGCGTTCAATCTGTTCGGATGCCGCCGTCGATTCGGTGCCGACGCCTTCTTTTTGCCAGAGTTTCAAAGCGAAAGAGTGAAAGGTGAAAGAAGAATTAAAATGGGTTTACGCACTCGGTAAAGTCGGGCAAAGGTCGGGAAGAAAATCAGGCGCGGCTCAGCGAATTTGCGCTCAACTTAGTCAACGTTGTTATTTTTCGATTAAGCCACCAGAATCCACCCGCTGATACCAGACTAAGGCTCATGACCGTCAGCCAGTGCGTTGTGTAGCCAAAGTGCACCACCATCTGGGATCCAAAAGCAGGGGCCGCCGTTTGGGCCAGTGCTCCGCCCATGGCGTAAAGCGCTAAATATTGCCCGCGCGTAGTCGGGCTGGACCGATCCACGGTGAATGACTGAATAAACGGAATGGTGAGCATTTCACTGATGGTAATAATCAGGATAAAAACCAGCGCCGAGACGGATACAGTAGTAGCAGCCAGCACGACGTAGGAAACCGCTGTCAGCAGAACACCGGCGGCAATCAGGCCGGTTTTGGCCAGTTTTTGTTGCTCAAGCCGGTAGACTAACGCCATCTCGATCGCGACGATAAGGATGCCATTCAGGGCCATCAGCGCACCAATCCGGCCTTCGCTCATGCCTAAAACTTGCTTAAAGTATAGGGGTACGATGCTGAATAACTGCATGAATACGGTTAAGTAGAGCGACGAACAAAGGACAAAAGCGATGAACAGGAGGTCGCGGTAGGGCGATGGGGCAGGCTGTTCGGGCTGGATCAGTGTTTCTCCGGGGATTAGGGGGGCGTGAACCTGAGTAGGCTGCACGTGGGGCACCGGCAGGGAACGCCAGAGAACAAGCCCGGCGGCAATACACGTCAGCCCGTCGGCCCAGAAAAGCAGGCTGTAATTAAGGCTGGCCAGCCAGCCCCCTAAGCCTCCCCCAACGGCCCAGCCCAGATTGATAGCCAGCCGATTGAGGGAGAAGGCACGGGTTCGGGTTTCTGCTTTGGAGTAGTAGGCAATAGCGGCCTGGTTAGCGGGCCGGAACGAGTCGCCAAGCAGGGTAAAAACAAACACGCTGCCACAGAGCGCATAGAACCCCGTTATAACCTGAAGAAAAAGCAAAAATACCCCACCGAAAAGCAGACTGATTAACTGAACGTAATAGAATCCAAACTGATCGGTAAGCCGCCCCCCCAGGAACGTGCCGACGAACGCCCCTACGCCATAAACCGCCATAACGATGCCCGCGTCGGTAACCGAGTAGCCAAGATGCTGGGTGAGGTAAAGCGTCAGAAACGGCAGGACCATGGTGCCGCAGCGGTTGATCAGCATGACACCCGCCAGTAGCCACACCGAAGGCGACAGACCTTGATAGGCGTTTCGGTATAGCTGAACAATACGTTGAAACATGGTGCGAAGGTACGAATCAGGCTTTGCGCCGGGCATCCGCATCCTCACCCGGTGCCACAAATATCTTCTGATCGGTAATCAGGGGCCGGTGCTCTTCCAGAAACGCCTTAAACTGCCGGATCTCCTCCAACTGCTTGTCGATCGGGTGCGTCAGGGTGTAGCTCTCAACGTACACATCGCTGAAATCGGTAATTACGTATTCCATCAGTTTGATGCCTTTGCGTTTGAGCGCGTGCAGATACAGGTTCTGGTGGTTAAATAGGTAGCGGTCTTTCTGGTAGGAACCAGTCGTTTTCAGGTCCACGGCTTTGTAGGTGCCAATCAAATCAACGTAGCCGTAGAATAATACGTCGTCGATTTCCCACTGGCAAAAAACCTGCGTGTCGACAATAGGGCGGGGGAGGAGTTTTCGTACGCGTTTGATAATATCCGGGTCGAATCGGTCTTCGTCAGTGCCCTTGACAATGGCTTCTTCAAACGACGTGCCGCGTTCCTGAGCCGCCGTGGGTGGGGCGGGAACGCGGTTGATGGAATCAATCAATTGCTGGGCATCGAGGTGCCCTCCATTGATGTAGCGTGAAAAGGTGTTGAGCAGGGACGGATAGAAACGGTAACTAATCATAAAATAGGGCGTCGTTAGCCGTAAACAGCCAAAAATTCATAGAGTACTAACGGCTTTTCAGGAATAACGGCTCGCAGAGTGCTTAGTTTCTTACGACCAGCAGAACGCCGGCTACAATGAGGGCCATACCCAGCAGCCGCCAGCCATTGGTGGGGTGAAGCGCAAAGCCCAGCAGGCCGTAATGATCCAGGACAACGGCTGCCAGCAACTGCCCGGCAACACTGAGACTTACTAAATTGGCCGTGCCAATCTTGGGTACGCTCACAATGACCGTCGTTACGTAGACGGCTCCAATGAGGCCCCCCGTCCATTTCCACCAATTTAGCTGTCTGATAGCTTCCATCGACGGTACAGAGGCTCTCGACGCGAGCAGCATAATCAGCAGCGCTACAAACCCGGTGCCGAAAGAAACAGCGGCCGCCAGCACCGGGTTTGCCAGCGACTGCCTGAGATTGGCGTTGACACCCGCCTGAACCGAAATGGCAATGCCGGTTAAGAAGGCGAGTAGCATGTAGATGTAATTCATAAACGGAAACAGGCCTTAATGGCGGGCACCTCGGAAAATTTTACAAAGGTAGGCAACAGGAGGGCAGTGCGTCATGCCTTATTTTGCTTTTAAACATGTGGGCAATATTCCGTTGCTGGCCGGGGGCGTCACGGCTGTCTTCTTGGCCACGGTGTGCAGTGCCATGGCCCACACGTCCAAAAGCGAGGCCGCCACGTTAGGCAACAGGCAGGGCATAGTAGCTTCGCTGATTGGCGATTTGCTTTGTCTGCTCGTGATGGGCCTGTGCTACGTACTGGAGCCGGGAATGATCATTGGCGCGAAGTGAAAAACCATCTCCTAAACGTATTGACCGCCCGCCACTACAATTCAAGTAGTAACAAAAACATTTCGGCTGCGTGCCAGGTGTGGGGAAAAGCCAGTTTCTGCTTCACCAGACCCTTGTCCAGCACCGTCAGGCCTGGATAGTGGGCGTCGCTGGCGTTTTGTTCCCAACTAAGCGGATAGTCCAGCCGGCCAACCATACCACGATGCTCCGGGGCACCCGTCCGGGCCGAGAAATGATCTTCGGCCCAGATTAGATATGGATAATGGTCACTGTCTTTTTCGGCAAACTTTTTTCCCGGCACATGTGCATCTGTATAATCCCACCAAAACAGCGACGAGTAGCTGTCGTACTGTTTAGGAATGATGTATGGGTCGGGCAAACCAAGCGATTTCAGACCATACTTGAGCCATTTGGTCTGAAAAACAGGGTGTTCTGCGTAGTCCGTTTTGCCAATGATGAAATTGCCCTGCCGAAATTGCTTCACGGAGTCCAGCGCCATCTGCACCGCCGGGTGGGTTTTGTTCGATACCAACGACGCTAAAAATAACACCTGCCCCGGATTGTCGGCTTCAGCCACGCCGTGATTGTTACGGTCGAAGGGGTCGCGAATGGCCATGATCCAGTCGCGCATTAGCCGCAGGTTACCCGTTTCGCGCATAACCATGGCCATGAGTGTAGCATCGCGATACCAGGGTTTGGGATAGACTAAAAAATTGGGAACAGGCCGACCGTTGATGACGTTGATGAGCACCTCCTGATGCAACACCCGCAGCACGGGTCCATAAGCTTTGGTCGCAAAACGGGGAAGCACCAGGGGACTACGGGTGCCGGGAATCAGTTTTGGCCGCTTTCCGGGCTGTATTATCCAGACGCCGTACTCATCTTCGCGAATCTGCACCGTATGGGGCTGGCCGGGTGATTGGTCGGTTAGTTCGAGCGCTACCAGATACTCCGACGGCACAATCACGGCCTGCTTCACGTTCCATTGCTCTTCGATGTTGCCTGTCAGGGCGTTTATGAGTCGCCCATCCCGGTAAATGAGTTTCAGGCGGTCGCCCATACCGAACAGAAAAAAGGCCAGATTGGGCAGGTCGCGGTGGTTTGGGTGCTGCTGCCGCAGCTTGGTTAGATTAGCGCGATACGTGTCCAGGGCACCGGCCGGATCGGGATGAAGCGCGGGAGGAACGAGTTTTTGGGCGTTCGCAACGACAGATAGAAAAAAAAACAGGCACCCTATTGCAATCTGACCGGGCATCGTTGCTTTAGCGGTTTGGGGACGGCCACACAACCATACCGGGCGACCGTTATCCTACTACGTAAGATTAGATAAATGGATTGGTATTAGAAAGCAATTGGGGTGTTTTTGGTTGGTTGTGAATGCTACCTAAGCAAAATGAGCACAATCAGCGCCTATAATAGGGGTACTCCTGGCATAATCTGGCAGATTACTGGAAATTGCTTTTCTAAGTATGTATAGACTTGCACAAAGTAGATCGTTTTGCCGAAATATACTATTCCTGTTGAATCGAAGATGGTTCTGATCTTACAAACGCTATCTATAATCCAGCGTCGCGGGCAGAATGTACTCCTCCATCATCTTGTCAACCTGCGCATGAGCGTAGGGGGTTCCAAAGGCCGTGGCTGTGACAACAACCACCAACGGCTGATCTTTGAAAATAAAGATTTTGTTACCGCCGTTTCCGGCACAGTAATAGGTTTCATACTGCTTGCCGTTTACACTGTAGGTTCTGTTCCAAAACAGGTACCCATAATACTCATCCTTACGGCCGGGTATAGCCTTATGCCGAGTGAAGGTCTTATCAATCCAAGCTTTCGGGATAAGTTGCTTTCCATCCCACTCACCCCCGTTCTTGTACAACTGGCCGTATTTGGCGAAATCAAGCGCGTTCATCCGAATGCCACCCGCCGTGTTGGCTACCTGTTGAGGTGTGTGCTGCCATTTATACTGAGTAATGCCCAAAGGTTTAAAAAGCTTCTCATCGGCATATCGCTCTAGACCACCGGGCACCTTCTTGTCAACAATGTCTCCCAGCACGACAACCCCTGCTGTAAAGTAGTGCCATTCTCCCCCTTTTCGGACTGAATCAATGGGTAAATCCAGGGCGAATTTAACCCAGTTCGGTGTAGGATACATTTTTTCCTCATTACCGGCCGACTCACGCTTATCATCATTACCCTCAAAGACGGAACTCATTGTCAGCAAGTCTTTCAAGGTTGTATTGTCTTTTTGGGGCGAGAAGTTGGCAAAGTCCTTTATAGTGTAGAACTCCTTCAGCTTTTGATTTTCGTCCTTCAAATAACCTTCGCTGATGGCGAT
The DNA here is from genome assembly GCA_035296465.1 of Spirosoma sp. Classification (GTDB taxonomy): domain Bacteria; phylum Bacteroidota; class Bacteroidia; order Cytophagales; family Spirosomataceae; genus Spirosoma. Next base: position 346 of record DATHAW010000022.1, on the reverse strand, counting down.
GCCCGCAGCAGTTGATGCAAACGACTTACCAACGGACCGGACATCGTGCTGGGTATTGCGGTCGGCATTGTTAAAATATTCTTCAATCAGCAACTTGCCTTTTTTAAGGACAACAACACTGGCTATGTCCTTGAAAACATACGCATCTATCTTGCCCTTTAGCTCTTTAATTCTATTCACATCAAAATTTTCCTGGGATATGTCTAAGCCCACGTAGGGCGTCAGGGGGCTTAACTTAATAATGGCCGGATCAATCTTAGGGTCTAATTGAACATCCAAGACCAGTTGGCCTTCGGCCATGATTGGCCCCAGTTTTAGTTCAGGAGCATTAAGAAAGGGACGTATT
>DATHAW010000021.1:0-4069 GCA_035296465.1 Spirosoma sp. | reverse complement strand
CCAGCAGCCGTTTTTGCTCATTCAGAGAAATGCCAAGCCGCTGAAACGTGTCGAGCAGTTCGGGGTCGATCTCGTCGAGTGAGCCAACGGTTTTCTTTTGCTTTGGTGCCGAGTAGTAAATAATTGACTGGTAATCAATTTTGGGGTACTTAACGTTCGGCCAGTGTGGTTCGCTCATTTCCTGCCACATTCTGAACGCCTTTAACCGATCTTCGAGCAGCCAGTCGGGTTCATTTTTCTTGGCAGAAATAAAACGAATCGTGTCTTCATCGAGACCCATAGGAGCCTCATCGGCTTCAATGATCGTCTCGAATCCGTATTTATACTCGGAATTAGTTATGCTCTCTAAAATTTCCTCGTCCTTCGTCATGGTCGGTTGGGGCGCGGTTAATAAGCCCCTTTGCAGTATAATTTTAACAATTGCCCGGATGGGTACGTTCCGGACAGGCTGGACAAATATCAGAAAGTTTCCGATAGTTCGAGTGACAGGCCTACTATGACGCCAATGGGGCGAAGTTGCGCCTCATTCTTACTATAGCCAACTGATTGATCACTATTGATCGCCTTCTGTTTCGGTTATGTTTCTGTCGGCTACGTCTTCTTCGGCCAGCAGGTCGTCGTTAATGCCGTTGCTATCTGCAAGGGGGAGTCCCGAATCAACCGGTTTGTTAGATGGATCGTTAACTTCTTCCTTAACCGGTTCGGGACCCTGGTTCGTAACAGGGTTCATGTAATCTAACTGGGATACGCCGTTGTTGGCGTCCTCGCCCTGTACCAGTTTCGTGATCACGCCCTGATTCTCATCTTCAGCGGGGTTATAGTCGGTGTTGTCGTTGGGGTTCATCGCGTTAGCCTTTTTAGAGAGTTAACGGACGGGTAAGGGAAAGGTTTTAGGACGCTTTTCACGTACCCGGTACACATGGCTCCGCCATAAGCACACCCGAGTTAGCCAGGGCGGTCGTTAGCTTCCTGAAAGTATGATAGGTTAACATGATTTAACGAAACAGGGCAGGACGTACACAGTACTTTTGCCCTGTAAACTTGCTAATCAATGAAGTATACCTTTTCGCTACTAATTCAGCTAACGCTTTACCTTGGTGCTTACGCGCAGCAAACAACCATTACCTACCGGACGCCCCCCGATAGCTCCGCTAATTATTATATGACGGTTCTGCCTGTTGGCTCGCCAAAAGGATTGCTAGTATTACTGCCCGGCTATGGTGAACTGCCGGAGTCCATATATGCCCAAACGGATTTGCCTAAGGAAGCCGCCCGGCAGGGAGTACTAACCGTAATCGCTACGTTGCAACACGGCTTTCAATCCTTTTACGTCGACGAAGCATCGCAGCATACACTCGAAACGCTTATTCGGGAACTGCAAAGCAGATACAAACTTGCGGGCAAAAAGCTGTATGTGGGTGGTTTCTCGCTGGGTGGCAGCGGCACAGTCCGCTACGCAGAACGGGCGGTAGCATCTCCCGGTATTCCCCGACCGGATGCTGTATTTGCGATTGACCCACCGCTGGACTTCGTGCGGCTGTATGAGAGTATGAAACGGATATTGCGCCGGAGTAAAGCAGAAGCAGCCGTTAACGAAGCGACTTTTTTCACCGAACGGATGCGGCAGGAGTTTGGGGGAGAACCGACAACCCATTGGGCGCAGTATGTAGCTCTGTCCCCGTATTGCTATTCAGATACGAGCAGCCACAATGCAGCCCTGCTACAAACTATGCCCATTCGTTTAATTGCCGAACCCGACATCGACTGGCAGATGCGGGAGCGGAATCGGGATTTGTACGACCTTAATACGCTCGACTGTGTTGGCCTGGTCAACTATCTGCGAACTGCGAACAATACAAGGGCGGTTTTCGTACAAACGGCTGGAAAGGGCTATCGTAAACCGCAGCAAACGCGTAACCCACACTCGTGGTCCATTGCTGATCCGAAGGCAACGGTAGCCTGGTTGCTCCAGTATTGAATTACCTTAACACGCCCGTAACATCACGCACTTGAATTGGCTTTACATTTGCTGAAACCCCGTCTTTATGCGCCCTTATTTCTGGTCCCTTTTTCTGATTGGCACAACTAGTCTGGCACTAGCTCAGGCTCCAAAAGCACTTCAGCCGCCCGTATCAACTGGAAAACGGCTGACGCTGCCCAACGGCTGGAGCCTTACGCCTTACGGCCGGTCGGTGCCGCTGGGCGACCTGCCGCTCAATATGGCTGTTTCGCCGAATGGGAAGCGGCTGGCCGTAACGAACAATGGTCAGAGTACGCAGAGTATTCAACTCATCGACGTAGTTGGGGAGAAGGTGCTGAACGAAGTCGTTATCGCCAAATCCTGGCTGGGGCTGCGGTTCACGCCCAATGGAAAGCAATTGCTGGCGTCAGGCGGCAACGACAACCGGGTGCTGATCTACGACGTATCGACGGATAAACTGATAAAAACGGACTCCGTGGTGCTGGGTAAACCATGGCCCAATCGAATTTCGGTTGCGGGTATCGAAATCGATAAAAGCGGTAGTACGCTCTACGCGGTCACTAAAGATGATAGTGCGCTTTACGTCTGCGACCTCATGACAAAACAGGTAAAAAGCCGAATTAAACTGCCCGCTGAAGCTTACACCTGCCTGCGGTCACCCGTGTCGGATGAGGTATTTATTTCGATCTGGGGCGGTGAGAAAATTTTGATTTATGACCCGAAACAGGAGAAACTAACCGGGGAAATTAAAACCGGGAGCCACCCCAACGACATGACCTTTTCCCGGAATGGAAAAATACTGTTCGTGGCCAATGCCAATGACAATTCGGTGTCGGTCATTGACGTGAAAAGTCGCCGGGTGCTCGAAACGCTCAACACGGCCCTGTTTCCCGATGCACCGGCTGGCAGTACGCCCAACGCACTGGCCCTGACGCCCAATGACAAGACCCTGCTTGTTGCCAATGCCGACAATAACTGCCTGGCCCTTTTCGACGTATCGCAGGTAGGAAAAAGCCGGGCCCTGGGCTTCATTCCAACGGGCTGGTATCCAACTGGGGTGAAAGTAGTAGGTAAAACGGTGCTGGTTACGAATGGTAAAGGGTTCTCGTCCAAAGCAAACCCAAATGGCCCCAATCCGTTTAAGCGTCGTGAGTCCGATACCGAGTACATTGCCGGATTATTCAAGGGGACGCTGTCACTATTTGAGTTGCCTCGAATGGATTCGCCCAAATCGGCCGAGATGGCGAGTTTGTCCAAACTGGTTTACCAGAACACACCCTACACGAAGGAAAAGGAAAAACTAGCGCTTGGCGAAGCAGGCGCGTCGCCCATTCCGAAAACAGTGGGCCAGAAGTCATCGGTCATCAAGTACGTCTTTTACGTCATCAAAGAAAACCGGACCTACGACCAGGTTTTCGGTGATATGGCCGGGGGAAACGGGGATGCGTCGCTCTGCTTGTTTCCCGAGAAAATAACGCCGAACCACCATGCGCTGGCCCGCGACTATGTGTTGCTGGATAACTTCTACGTGGATGCCGAAGTGAGTGCCGACGGCCACAACTGGAGTACGGCGGCCTACGCCAACGACTACGTCGAAAAAAACTGGCCGACGAGTTACGGTGGCCGGGGCGGTACGTATGATTATGAAGGAAGCCGACCGGTGGCCTACCCCAAAAAAGGCTTTATCTGGGATTACTGCCAGCGGGCGGGCCTGCGCTACCGCAGTTACGGCGAGTTTCAGGCCTACGCAAAACGCAAAGGCTCGGCACTGGACGGTCGGTTTGCGCCTAACTACCCCGATTTCGACATGTCAATTAAGGATATTGATCGCGTCGAAATCTGGAAAAAAGACTTTGATTCACTCGTTACCCGCAACGCTGTGCCACACTTCAGCAGTATCCGGCTCGGCAACGATCACACAAGCGGAGCCCGGATTGGTGCCCCCACACCAACGGCCCACGTTGCCGACAATGATCTGGCGCTGGGTCGGTTAATCGAACACTTGTCGAAAAGTCCAATCTGGAAAGAGTCAGCGGTGTTCGTACTGGAAGACGACGCCCAGAACGGGGCCGACCATGTTGATGCGCA
>DATHAW010000020.1:0-3853 GCA_035296465.1 Spirosoma sp. | reverse complement strand
CCAATCGTGACCGCACCATCCGTTGAGGTGAACGTATATATTTCTTTCTCAGCTTCACCCGTTAACACCCGAATATGCCCGGTCGTTAGCGACTGACTGGAAGCTGCCCGGCTCCTGATGACCAGGCCCACCCCCAGGTCCGAATCGTTTATGGCTTCGGGGGGCAGGCTCTCCACAAACGCCGTTTCGAGCGTCCACGTAGCGGGCAGTTCAAGGGCAAAGTCATCGGCAATCCGTTGCACCTCCGCCTGAAAGCGTCCCGGCTCCTGGTGGTACACGGCCGCTTCGTATAGGTGCCGCTGCTGACCCGGACAGACCATAAAAAGCTGCAATCCATTGATGTATCGACCTTCGCCACCTTCTACCTGCTGGAGGGCTTCTTTCAAAAACCGCAGCAAGGCCGCCCGCAGACCTTTCGCATCCGGCGGGTTACTTGCCAACCCTTCCCTGAAAAAATTGAACATGTCGGTGTCTGTTAACGTAATTAAAGCTTACCGGCCAATAGTAGCCGGACGGTTAAGGGCAATGGGTGAGCGGGTGGGTTCAGGAGCTTCCACACCAAAACTTTTGATATAACCTTTTTGCCGCAAAAAAGGGATAACGTGTTTACCCGCCAAGGTAACAGCGTCGCGCGATCCCTTCGTTGCTTCGATGCGTATACAAACCACCACATGACCAACGCCGGTGGCTTTGGGTGCAAAAAACACGTACCACCCGTCGTTTATTTGTTTTCGTTTCCAAATTCGCTCCGGCGTACCGGTCTTGCCGGCCACAGCCATCCCAAACTCTTTGGTTCGGTTGGCACTCTGTTTAATCATGTACGAGGTAAGCAAGTGGGCGTATTGTGGGTCTTTAGCCATCGGAATTCCTTTTTCAGGAGCCTGTCTAACGCCACCCACCGTTAAAACGTAGCGGCTGGGCATTAGCAGGCCGTTGTTGGCCACCCCAGCCGCCAGCCGGGCCACGGCGGCTGGGGTGGCAATTAGTTCGCCCTGACCCCAGGCCATGCCGGAGATGCCTCTGGCGCGGGTGCGCCGGATGTTGCCCGGATTGTAACGGGGTCTGGTGTTGAATTCTGTCTTACGCCAAAGTTCCCGCCAGGTTTTTTCCTGCTCAGCACGGAACTGTTTTTCGTAGTAATACCCACCCACGCCGTGCAGAAACATGCCGGTTTTTAGATACAGACCAGCCATTTCATCCTGTAGCTTTGCTTCGTTGGCCAATTTTATAAAGTACACATTGTTGGATTTGACAAGTCCGCGTTCGAGCCCAATTCGTCCGGTTTCGTCTGGCTCGGCACCTCCTGTGCGAATGCGTTCGTGTCCTCTGATAACAAACGTCTTTTTGGGTGCCGCCATACCCAGCTTGTTAAAAGCCGCCAGCGCAGTCAGCACTTTGGCGGTTGAACCGGGCTGGGTAGCGTACGTAAAGCCAAGATCAGTCGTGGTTGTCCAACCCGGCAGCCTGTTCTGCTCAGATGGGGTCATGGTAAGCCGTTCCTCATCGTTTGTTGGGGGTAGCGGATAGACCGCCGAGGCCAGCACATCGCCGGAGGCAGACTCCGTAACCACCACCGAAACCCGGTTGTCACGCAGGGACGTGTCGCGGGCTATTGACTGCTGAATCTGAATCTGGAGCCCCGCATCGAGCGTTAGTTGCACATCCCGGTTTCGTTTTTTAAAGGCCGCAACCTGTGGGCTGTTGATGCCTGCCAGCAGCAACGGGGCCAGGGCACTGTAGTCCAGTTGGCTCACCGTTATTTCCCGCCTGTTTCTGGGCAGAAAGCGATCTTCCCGAAACCGGGTAGCTACAACCGGGTACGTCGTTCTGGGTGAAGCAAAGCCCCGTAAATCGGCAGCATGCTGGTACTCGGCAAAATAGCCGTTTGTGCCGCCCCTAAACACATCCGTATTGGCATCACCTACCCAGAAGAACAGTTGTTCGCCCAGCGGGTAATAGCGTTCCAACCGCTTACGCACCGCCGAATCCAGGTTATAGGCCCGGATACCGGTTGGAGTCAACTGGCGCTGCTGTCGGATTAGCGCCGGGGTACCAGTAGCCAGAATGCGCCCTTCCCGGTCGTAGAGCGAACCGGCCTCTAGTTTGTTCATTAAAATACCAATACGGGGATTATAACTAAACATACGCAACCCGCTTCTGTCGGCCACCAGCGCGGGTTTCACCACCCACTGTTGGTTATTGAGGAAGTAGGGCGATACGTTCACCATGAGCATAACTAGGCCGATGCACGCGGCTATCAGCGCCGGTACAATGTGTTTGTCCTGCTGGTTGGCGATGTAGGTCATTTGAACGGCAGTACCCCGCACCAAAGAAGCCGACAGCAGGAAACCGGCAGCCAGAAAATTGGCCACCAATGATGACCCCCCATAACTGATGAATGGCAGAGCAACCCCCGATAAGGGCAGAGCACCCGTAGAACCGCCCGCAATGAGTAAAAACTGCACGAACGTACTGATACCGATACCCGTGCACAGGTAAAACAAAAAGGGCGTCCCGGTTTGTCGGCCGATGATGACCGACCGGTGCAGATAAATCAGAAACAGGATAAATACGCAGACGATACCTGCACCGCCCAGGGCTTCGCCAATGGCGGGCAGCACCATGTCGGTATGGGCAGCGGGAATCGTGCGGGAAAAGCTCTCCCCCATCCCCTGCCCCGTCAGGCCACCGCCTGCCATTGCCCAAATGCCGTTGGCTACGTGGTCGCCCCCGTACACTTCGTTGTCCCACGCATTCTGCCAGATGGCTTTACGCTCTACCAGCCGCTGCACGGGGCCGGGAAACAGCGTATCCAGCAGCGGAATTTGATCGATTAACAGAAAACCCGCCATTACGACCAGTGCCATCACCGCCGACTCGCTCAACGACTTTCGAACGAATAGCCCCGCTATCACCAAACCAGCGGCTGTAAGTCCGGTGGCTAGCCAACTGTTTTTGAGCAGCCAGGTAGTTCCTGCATAGAACACCACCGCGCCCACCATGAAGGCAAAGTCGCCCCGCGAAAACGAAAATAGAATGATAAAGGTGAAACACACCACCATGGCTGGTCCCAGATCGCCCAGAATCAGAAAAAGAAGAATGCAAAATCCAATGGCCAGCAAGGCGAACGAGAAAAAAGACCAGCGTTTTTGCCAGCGGGTGTACTCACTGATGAATCGCTCATTGAGGGCAAAAAATCCGGCCAGAAACAAAATAATGAAAAACTTTACGAGCTCACTCGGCTGGAAACCAAACAGGTTAACCCGCACGCCACTGCCCTCCGGCCCCGTACCAAACAGGATGGTTGTGATTAACAGAACCGTAGCGACAACTGCCCATGGCCAGCCGTTGGCTGCCTGGTGATTGCTTCTGAACACAAACAGCCGGTACAGCCCCGAATCAACCGTTAGCCGGCGTACATTAATGAACAGCAAACCGCCCAGGCCAACGAGTCCAATTCCGAAATAAATCAATGTGTCTTTGGCCAGGAACCGGTCACGGAGCGGGTCCTGCAGGCTCAGCAGGATGATAAATGACAACCCCGTTAGGAGCATAACCACGGGCAGAATCAACTGATCGGCCTGCGGAAACCGAACGCTCAACAGCAGATGAAGGAGCAGAAAACCCCCGAAAAAACCACCGGCTATCAGCCAATACCATTCATTAAATTGGGCGGGTGTGCGGACAATCAATGATTTTTCCTTTTTAAGAATGCTAAAGTCGCGCGTCGAGAAAAGTCTGAGGGTGTGCGGTGCCCGGCTAAAGGTGAACAGGGTGTTTTCGTCTAAATCAGCCACACCCTGTGAGGGGCCAAACTGATACCCCGGCTGCATAGGCAACACCTCAAATGCCC
>DATHAW010000019.1:0-8055 GCA_035296465.1 Spirosoma sp. | reverse complement strand
GTATCCCCGAACACCGTAATCGGCCCCGCCATTACCGATTATTACCCTACCGGCCACCACGCGCGGTGCTCCCGTTATGGTATAGGCTTTGGTTATATCGGTGGTCTGAACCGACCAGACTGGCCGACCTGTGCGGGCATTAAGCGCAATCAACCGTCCGTCGAGCGTACCCACATACACCCTGTCTTTGTACAAGGCTACCCCCCGGTTTACCACATCGCAACAGGCTTTTTCGCCATACGCACCCGGCACCTTCGGATCATATTCCCAGCGCAGTTTGCCGGTTTGGGCGTCCAGAGCAAACACGCGGCTCCAGGGGCCGGTCGCATACATCACGCCATCGGCTACTAAAGGAGTAGCTTCTATACCGCGCGTCGTCCCCAGGTTCGTAGCCCAGACAAGGCCCAGTTGCTTTATGTTGTCAGGTCTTATCTGATCGAGTCGGCTATAGCGGTCCTCGGCGTAATTGCCGCCGTAGGTTAACCAGTCTCCGGGCTGCTTTTGGGCGTTTCGAAGCCGGGCGTCGTCTATTGGTTGCCCCGGCTTGTCGGCCAGGAGGGCCATACAGCCCAGGCTAAGCAGCAGGAATAGCTTTCTCATAGGTTATCAGAGTTTCAACTCGATACAAAGGATGTGCAACTCGGCTAATCCGACATTTTCCGGCGAATGCGGTCCCAGCGGTTCACTCCACTGCACACCAAACGGCTGCTTGAGGGCCGGAATATATGACCACCACGCCTTCGTCATTGTAGCGAACAAACTGACTCCAGCTAAGTACGTGCAGCACGGCTGGCCAACGGTGCGTATGCAGTCGATGGGAGCAATGCGGGTATCCAGCACCCGTACGCGCTCATTTTCCAGCACAACCCGGTGATAATCGGGCGCAGCGAATACGGCATCCAGCAAAACTGTTGACGATAGGGTCATATCGTGAGGAAGCCTCGAAGTTCAATTGAAGGAATTATTTCTCGGGCGTTTTGATGTACTGCCGCTTTATCAGCCACTTACCCTCAACCTTTTGTACCAGTACACACTGGTGGTGGTTGACCGCAACAGCATTACCGCCGGCTTTAGGTTGTAAATCCAGCGTGTACGTCATTTCTATCCAGGCATAGTCGTCCGGAAGCGGCAAAACATCGGTAGTCTGGGCCGTCATAGTGGCATTGAACCGCTCAAACATGCCCGTAAAAATCTTACGTTTTCTCTCAACCCCTACCTGCGAGCCACGGGTGTCCGTTTGTACGTGATCAGCCGGAAAGTGGGTCATAAATTGGTCAATCTTGTTGACATTATAATCCCGAACAACCTCTGCCACGAATTGGTCGAGCTCGGACCGAATGTCGGATACCAATAGTTTAGTGTTGAACTGATTTCCGGCAGGTGGAGCGTAGGCGATGGTCTGAGCCTTTATGGGCAGACAGATCAACAAGAAGAGGGCGACAAAGAGCAGTGGTAGAAATAGAGAACGTTGCATGGTTTGAAGAGGAGTTAGATGTATACCTGACCAGTTAGAGAAGAGTTTACTTTTTGGCGGTCTGAGGAGGGGCCACCGTCCAGCCTAAACTGATAAGCGGAGAGAGGCCGTCGTAGTATATCCGTTCCTGAACAACTTTGCCGTTATTCACCTTTACGGTGAGTTGTACGGGTACAGTTATTGTCTTGCCTTCCTTGACAGACAGAGCGGAGTAATCGAACCAGAGCATAACCCAGTCTCCTTTCAACGGTCCTTCTTTCACTTGAGTCGATAACGAGGCATGCACAGTCATTTTACGATCCTGCTGCATTTTATAACGTTCACTCCACATAGCCAGCCACTGTTCCGCATTGGCCGAATCGTGTGCACCGGGCCCGTAACTCCTGTAATTAGCAGCCAGTTGCCGGCGGGCCTGCTCGGTGTTTCCGGCGGTGATGTCTTTGGCATATTGCGTGACCAGAGCAATGTCACGATCTGCGTTGGGTCCAAACGTAACCACATCACTCTGGCGGGGCGCTTTTTGGGTTTGGGCGGATGCAGCATAGGTCAGCAGACAGGCGACCAGTAGGGTGAATGAAACAGTACTGTTTTTCATGATTAGGAGGAGGTTTAATTTGTTTGACTGATACAAACCTCGCCATTAACCCAGAAACAAACAGTTGATTTTCGGCCAATTACTGTCACTTTTCGGCCATCGATAAACGCTTAAGACGAGTGCCCGCTGACGGCCAAATACTCGGACGGCGTTTGCTGGTAGAAATCTTTAAACGCTCTGGTGAAATATGATGGATTCTCGAAGCCAACCATATAGGCTGTCTCTGCAATGGGATGTCCCTGCCGCAGCAGGTCGATAGCCCGCCGGAGCCGGTAGGTGCGGATCAGTCGGGCCGGACTAATACCGGCCAGCATGGTGAGTTTGCGCGTTAGCGTCCGGATGCTCATGGCCACCTCATCAGCCATAGACTCAGCCCGGAAGTCGGAGTCATCGAGATGCGCTTCGATAAGTTGGTTTAGTCTAGTCAGAAACGCATCCTGCGCCGACACTGGCAGTACTTCCTCTGATTCTCCAGCCAGCGACAGGCTACTGAATTGCCGCTCGTAGTACTCCCGTAACTTCTGCTGCCGACTGATTAAATTCCGCAGTCGCAGGCGCAGTTCGTCCAGATCGAAGGGCTTGGTCAGGTACTCGTCGGCCCCTTCGGCAAGCCCCTCCCGGCGACTGGCCGCGGCCGACCGGGCGGTAAGCAGCACTACGCAGATATGGTCGGTGGTGGGGTTGTTTTTAAGGTGTCGCGTTAATTGGTATCCATCCAGTTCAGGCATCATTACGTCGCTGACCACCACGTCGGGCAGTTCGCGCTGGGCAATGTCCAGGGCTTCCCGGCCGTTGGTGGCCGTCAGCACCCGATACAGCCCCGACAATGATTCGGCAATGAAAGACAGCAGTTCGGTATTGTCCTCCACCAGCAGAATCAGGGGTTTGATGCTATCCGCTTCGTGGGGTTCCCCTTCGTCGCGGACAAACAGCCATGGCTCCGCATCCGCCGACACCCGGTACGAATCCTCCATTAATTCCCCGGCCGGAGTTGGACGAATGGGCAGTTCCACCGTAAAGCTGGTTCCGACCGATGGCATACTCTCCACCGAAAGGGTACCGCCCAGTTGCCGGGTCAGTTCATTGGCCAGCGCCAGCCCGATGCCGGAGCCTTCATACGCTCGGGTCAGTGACGTATCGACCTGGTAGAAGCGGTCGAAGATGTGGGGTAGGTGCTGGGCCGGAATCCCGATGCCGGTATCGCTGATGGTCAGCGTCACGCGCTCCTGCTCTACCCGGCAGTTAACCGCTACCCGACCGCCGGACGAGGTAAACTTGATGGCGTTCGACAGCAGGTTCTTCAGGATTTTCTCCCACTTATCCGCATCAAAAAGGGTATCCGGCCGGGTTGCATCCGCCGAAAACAGCAGCTCCAGTTCCTTCTGCTCGGCAATGATGCGGAACGAATCGACCACCTGTTCCACAAACAGCACCACATCCGCCCGAGTTTCGATAATCGGCAGGCTCCCGGCTTCCAGTTTCGCGAGATCCAGCAACTGGTTGATCAGGTGCAGCAACTGCCGGCCATTCCGGCGAATGGTGTTCAGGCTGTGGCGGGTGCGGTCATCATGCTGCGTGTTTTGCAGCAGCGTATCCACCGGTGCCAGGATCAGCGACAGGGGTGTCCGGAACTCGTGGGTGATATTGTCGAAAAATCGGGCTTTCAGCTCCGCCACCGCCTTGGCGTGGACCGACTCCCGGAGCTGGCTTACGTGCCGGGCAGTTTTGTCGATGGTTACTTCCAGGTCCTGAAAGTTTATCGGCTTCATCACAAAATCAAACGCCCCCCGGTTCATAGCCGTCCGGACGTTGTTCAGATCGCCGTAGGCCGACACCATCACCGCCCGGCTCAGGGGCAGCAGGTCGGGCAGTTGAGCCAGAAGGGCCAAGCCGCTAATGTCGGGCATGTTGATGTCGAGCAGCACCACATCAATGTCGGCATTCTCCCGGATAGCGTCCAGGGCCTGCTGCCCGCTGGCCGCAAAGCGGAAAGCATATTCCCCTGCCCCGATCTTATGCCGGAACCGCTGCTGCATCAGTGGCTTGAGTGGCACTTCGTCATCGACTACCAGAATTTTTGTGCTCATCGTCCGGAAGGCTGGTCATTACCGACAAAGTCGGTTAATTTTTCTTTGAGCGTTTTGAAATCGATGGGTTTGGTCAGGAAATCGTCGGCTCCGAAGCGGCTGGCCTGCTGGCGGTTGTTCTGGTCGCCGTAGGCCGTAATCATCACCACTGCCGGTGGACGGTGCGGGTGAAGCTCCCGAATCCGGCGCAGCAGTTCCAGGCCGCTCATGCCGGGCATATTGATGTCGGAGAGAATCAGGACCACTCCGGAGCCGGGCATTACGGTCAGGGCTTCTTCGCCCGAGCGGGCAAAGGTCAGGTAGACTTCCCCGCTGCTGATTTCGCGTCGGAACCGCGCTTCAAACAGCGGCTTCATCTGGGCTTCGTCGTCGACCACTAAGATTTTCATAGTCTTTGGTTAAATAAGCGGTAAACTGATGATGAACTCGGTTCCTTCACCTTCGCGGCTTTCGACCCGCATGTCGCCCCCGTGCCCTTTGGTGATAATGTCGTAGCTTAAACTCAGACCTAAGCCGGTCCCTTGCCCGGTTGGTTTAGTCGTAAAAAATGGCTGGTAAATTTTATCGATAATGGCGGCCGGAATACCGATACCGTTGTCTTTTACACACAGCTTTATCTGCCCATTTACCTGCCGGGTACTTATCCAAACCGTCGGCTGGTAGTCCGTATCGGTTTGCTTCACTGCCCCGGCTATCACTATTTTTTGCCCCAACTGGTGCTTCTGTCGCACGGCATAGAAAGCGTTATTGTAGAGGTTGAGCAGCACCCGGCCGATGTCCTGGGGAGCCACCGTAATGGGCTTCAACTCCTGATCAAACTCCGTGCAGAGCTGCACCTGAAAATCGGGGTCCTTCGCCCGCATGCCGTGAAAGGCCAGCTTCAGGTATTCGTCCGCTAATTCATTGAGGTTGGCAGGCCGTCGCTCGCCGGTACTGCTGCGGGAGTGTTCCAGCATGGAGCGCACGATACCGGCGGCCCGCTGGCCGTTCTGCACAATGTAGTTCATGTTATTCCGCAGTTCGGAAGACAGGTCAGTGACTGTTGCCATATCTCCGCTTTGCACACTCGCCTGGAGTTCGTCGGCCATCTCGACGGAGACTTCAGCGAAGTTGTTGACGAAGTTCAGGGGGTTCTGAATCTCATGGGCGATGCCGGCGGTCAGCTCACCCAACGAAGCCATTTTCTCTTTCTGAATGAGTTGGTTTTGGGTAGCTTTTAACTCAGTCAGCGTCTGCTCCAGATTATCCCGCTGCGTCTCAATCTCTTCTTTCTGATGTTGTATCTGTTCGGTCCGCTCAACTACCTTTTTCTCGAGCAATCGGTTTTCCCGGCGCAGGGCTCTGGAACGATATTGAATCAGGCCCCAGACACTCCCTAACAGCAGCAGGACATATAAGCAGTAAGCCCACCAGGTGCGCCACCAGGGTGGATGAATAATAACCGTCAGCGAAGCGAACTTCGGGTTCCAGATCCCGTCATCATTAGCCGCTTTGACCCGAAACGTGTAGGTTCCAGGTGGCACCTCAATGTACGTAGCCACGCGCTGGTGACCACTGTGTACCCAATCCTGATTCACACCGACTAGCTGGTAGGCATATTGGTTTCGCTCCGGGCGGTTATAATTCAGTTCGACGAATTGGAAAGACAGCATATTCTCATCGTGCTTCAGTTCTATCCGGTTCTTATCCAGTTGGCGCGGCTTATTCTCAATACGTAACCCGGTAATGTATACCGGACTGGCGGAGGAATTGTCCTGGATTTGCCGGGGATTGATAATGTTGAATCCGTTTGGACCGCCCACCAACAGTTCCCCCTGGTGGGTGACTGTACATTGCGGGCTGAAACGGTTGCTCTGCAAACCGTCGCTATCTGAAAAATTCTGCACAGCTTTTGTTTTAGGATTGAACCGGCATAACCCGTTAGCGGTTGTAAGCCAAAGGTTTCCGTCCTGATCAGGCAGAATATTGGACACAAAATTGTTGGGAAGTCCATCACGGGTGGTGAACAGCGTAAATGTTTCAGTTCTGGGGTCGAAACGAGTAAGGCCGGCCTGATTCGTGCCAAGCCACAGAATACCCGCGTTATCTTCGTAAAGGGTGCGAATGTCCTTATCAGGGATATGGCCTTCCGGATGCATGAAATCTGGTTGGTAGTGAGAGAGTTTTCCAGTAGCCGGTTTGAGTTTGATCAGGCCCACGGAGGCCGTTGCAAACCAGAGCTCTCCACCACGACTGATTAAGATGTCTGTAAATGCTACCCCATAATAAGGCAGGTTTAACGTTTTTCCAACGTCTTCATAACGGTTGGTATGCGTATCGAAACGAACGAATCCTGCCCATCCGGAATACCAGAGTTGTCCCTTCGAATCGGCCTTTAACAGACCAGCATAATCCATCTTATAAGGATAACCGGTGATGCGGCCGGTAGAACGATCTAGGCGATTTATGCCTTCGGGCGTTCCAATCCAGAGATTGCCAGATGAGTCTTCACAGAGCGCCTGAACCTGATTGCTAAGCAACCCTGAACCCTGAGTTAGACCAGACTGATAATTAGAGAAAGCCTTTGTTCGGCGGTCGTACTTATACAAACCCTTTCCATTAGTGCCCAGCCAGATATAGCCCTGTCTGTCTTCAAGCAGGGCCGCAATGTTGTTTTCGGGTATGCGTAAGGTGGAGAAACTCGGTTTTATCTGGATGGTTACAAATTTGGGAGGCAGTCCGCTGGCTTTGTAGATACCATTTTCGGTACTGACCCAGAGCATATGCGAACGGTCGCGAAATACAGCAATAATCCGATTGCCGTCCAACTGTCCCGGCTGCTGTCCGCCGGTTGGGAGGCTGACTACCTGATTATACTTAGGATTATAGTAGACCAATCCACCGCTGGCCGTGCCGACCCATACATTACCCGAATCATCTCGACATAAGAGATTGGTAAGCTCATATTTTGCTAATGTATTAGCAGGGGAAGCACATCGCCTGATTTGTTGCTGGCGTACATCCATTCGGTATAATCCACCCGGTTGAGCCAGCATCCAGACCGCACCATCAGAATCAGCCAAAACTGTCTGAATCACCGGCTGTTGGTCAGGCGCATAATCAGGTAGCCGAACGTTTGAATACTGCCCCGACTGCTCATCGAACTGAAAAAGTCCCCTGCTGGTCCCTAACCAAATCGAACCGAAGGCATCAACTGCTATTGATTTTCGCGTAGTATTCGCAATGGCTGGATAAAGCCTAAACTGTTTGGTTTCAGGATTAAACACCTGGATACCGCCCTGTGAGGAAATCCATACCCGCCCGTGTTTATCTAAACAAATATTATTACACTCATCACGGTTCGATATTTCCCTCGTACCAACGCGGTATGCAGTAAACTGTCCGGTTCGCTTGTCAAAGGCGTATAAGCCCCCTCCAAAGGTTATAACCCACAGCGGACCTGTAGAACCTTCAGCAAATCCCCGGAAATTGTTGTGCCCCAGACTGTGTTTTACATCCCTAGGATCATGCTGATACGCTATAAACTCATACCCATCGTATTTATACAGCCCAAATGGTGTACCAAACCACATAAATCCGTCCCGATCCTGAAATATACTTGTCACATGAGTTGGCGAAAGTCCGTCTTTCATCGTCAGTCGTTCAAACATCAGGTTATCCTGCCCGAAGCATAATGAGGTCGTCAGCGTAAAAAGACGCAACATGTACAGGATTTTCATAGCTCAGGATTCTTGTAAACTGACGATAAACTCAGTAAGGTTACCTAGTTCGGATCTAGCCCACATCTCCCCGCCATGACCTTTGGTGACAATGTCGTAGCTCAGACTCAGACCCAAGCCCGTCCCTTGCCCCGTAGGTTTGGTGGTGAAGAAGGGCTGGAAAACCTTGTCTTGGATGCT
>DATHAW010000018.1:0-2892 GCA_035296465.1 Spirosoma sp. | reverse complement strand
GTGTCGGTTGGCCAAACAATAGTTGTCCGGCCCGGGGAGCGGATTCCAGTTGATGGGCGGGTTTTGAGCGGGCAATCGTTTGTAGACGAAAGCATGATCTCGGGCGAACCCGTAGCCGTCAGCAAACAAACCGGCGACCGCGTATTTGCCGGCACCGTTAATCAGAAAGGGTCATTTCAATTTGCAGCCGAGCAGGTTGGGAGCCAAACCGTACTGGCGCAGATTATCCGCCGGGTGCAGGAGGCTCAGGGAAGCAAAGCGCCTATTCAGCAATTAGTCGACCGGATTGCCGGGGTATTTGTACCCGTAGTGCTAGGTATAGCCGTGCTGACGTTGGGAGCCTGGCTCGTATGGGGGGGCGAAAACGCATTTTCGCAGGGTCTGCTGGCGGCTGTCACGGTGTTGGTGATTGCCTGTCCCTGTGCACTCGGCTTAGCAACGCCCACAGCTATTATGGTCGGCGTTGGCAAGGGCGCGGAGAATAATATTCTCATTAAAGACGCTGAAAGTCTGGAGCGCGGTCGGGAGGTAACGACCATCGTACTCGACAAAACCGGCACCATAACCGAAGGCAAACCCGACGTAACGGATTGGTTATGGGCCGTTGAACCGGCGCAACAAGTAACGCATAAATCGGTGCTGCTGTCGATGGAAGCGCAGTCGGAACACCCACTAGCCGAAGCCGTAGTGCGTGCATTGGTAGCGGAAGCTGTTGAACGCGTGCCGCTAGGTGTGTTTGAGAGTCTGACCGGACAGGGAATCACTGCTACGTATAATGAAATTCGGTTCTGGGTCGGCAACCGGACTGTTGTTGACCAACGCGGACTGACCATTCCCAGCTCACTAAGCGATCAGGTAAGTCAGTGGCAATCGGACGCCAAGACGGTCATTTATTTCCTGAATGAGACCCAGGTACTGGCCGCACTGGCCATTGCCGATCGAATAAAAGAAACATCACGGCAGGCTATTGCCCAGTTACAAGAGCAGCATATCAAGGTGTATATGCTCACTGGCGATAATGCCCATACGGCCCAGGCAGTTGGTCGGCGGGTGGGGATTACTCATATCCAGGCCGACGTACTGCCAGCAGAAAAAGCAGATTTCATAAAGAAGCTGCAAGCCAGTGGAGAAGTGGCAGCAATGATTGGCGATGGTATTAACGACGCACAGGCACTGGCTCAGGCCGACCTGAGCATTGCAATGGGACGCGGCTCTGACATTGCCATCGACGTAGCCCAGCTTACATTAATAACTTCTGACCTGATGGCTGTGCCCCGTGCGCTGCAACTTTCGCGCCGGACGGTGCAAACAATTCGGCAAAATCTGTTCTGGGCCTTTATTTACAACCTGATTGGGATTCCCATAGCAGCCGGGATATTGTATCCTACGTTCGGCTTTCTGCTCAATCCTATGATTGCCGGGGCGGCCATGGCCCTTAGTTCGGTCTCCGTCGTCACCAACAGTTTGCGGTTGCAGTCGGTTAAAGTATAACGTTCAGCGATGCAGCCAACTGAGTCGAGTATCAATTAACAAAAACTCAATACAACCATGAATACGCTTAAATTCAAAACCAATATTAAATGCGGCAACTGCGTCGCTGCCGTAACGCCCCACATCAATGCCTTGTCAGGCATCGACAGTTGGGTTGTGGACCTGAAAGACCCAAACCGAATACTGACGGTTAAAACAGATGAAGCTGACGCTGAAACCGTTAAGAAAGCGGTAGAAACGGCTGGATATAAAGCGGAAGCGGTGTAACAGTATTCAACAGAAAAGGGCTTGCTGTGCGGCAAGCCCTTTTCTGTTGAATACAACTATCAGTTAAGCTGCTTTGACGCCTGGTTTAGCGTGTTCGGGTTTGAGCACAACCACATCACGAACGGTGCCACCCGCGTTGATCTTGTCGACCATTTGGTCGAGCAAAGGCGTAGCCCATTCAGGAATGTATTTGTCGGTAGTTTGGATAAAAACCTTCGGGAAGTCATAGAGCGCCCGTCCCAGACCGAACTGCACAGCACACCGCTTCATGGCGTCGCTGATGCCGCCCTTCACCGGCTCTACGTTAGTGCGGCTAGCTCCATCGGTTTTTCTGACGATTTCACCACCGGGCAAAATGACAGTAATCGTACACAGAAAACCACCTTCAATCTCCTTGATTTCGTTCTGCCAGCCCGCCCAGCCAAACTGATCGTCGAACCGCTGCATTACACTACGATTGGTAATGTAAGGTACGACAACAATCTTCTGGCCATCTTTGGTTTGGCTCTGTACCCGCCATTCAATTTCGTGGGCGGTCAGGCGCGCCGTTAACGCAGTTAATTCCATTCGGGTAGTTATTAGTTAGATTGTTACCAGCACACCAATTTGTACGTGGCTGGGATTATTAATTAGTTTTTGGTGCCAGAATTCAACGGAAGGTGTGCATGAAGCAGACCTAACAGCTTTACTCTACCATTTTCAATAATTCGTTCAGTTTTAAAAGAGCTTCAATGGGCGTGAGTCGGTTTACGTCGATGGTGCGTAACTTCTCTTTGATGGCTTCGGATTTGGGGTCGCCTGATTCAATAATACGTAGCGCCAGTTCCTGCTCCTGAGGCACTGCCTGTCGAATGCTCTCCTTATTTGTCTCCCGCTCACGCGACGACTCCAACTGCTTCAGAATCTCACCCGCCCTAGTTACGATCTGGGCAGGCATCCCGGCCATCTGCGCTACGTGAATGCCAAAGCTATGCTCCGAGCCTCCTTCTTTCAGCTTACGCAGGAAGATTACCTTATTGCCGAGTTCCTTCACCGATACGTTGTAGTTTTTGATTCGGGGATTGTCGGCAGCTAGGTCATTTAATTCGTGGTAGTGGGTAGCGAACAGGGTTTTAGGGCGGCAGGCCGTTTTGT
>DATHAW010000017.1:0-3906 GCA_035296465.1 Spirosoma sp. | reverse complement strand
CGACGGCTCCTCCTTTCTGCAACTGCGTTCCTTAACCTGATCATGATTCAACAGCTACCTGTCAACCGTTCCCGTTTGTCGTTACCCGTCATCAGCCTGTTGGCTCTCTTTTTCCTGTCAGGCTTTGCGGCTCTATTGTATCAGGTCATCTGGCAGCGGCTACTGGTTTTTTACACGGGTTCCGATACGGTCAGCATCAGCCTGATTGTGACGGCCTTTATGACTGGTCTGGGCCTGGGCTACCTCGCGGGCGGGCGGCTGGCTGACCGCTCATCGCCGGCGGTTAACCTGCGCTACTTCGTTGGTGCGGAGTTAGGCATTATGGCGTTTGCCGCCGTTAGTAAATTCATCCTCTACGACGTTTTGTATACGGCGGCTCCACCATTTGGCGACGTACCGCTGATTCTTTACACCGTCGTTTTTGGGGTACTGCTGGTGCCAACGTTTCTGATGGGCGTATCCTTACCCGTGTTATCGCGGGCATTCCGGTTTGATGATATTGGCGAGCAGGCCCGCTACATTAGCCAGCTTTACTTTGTAAATACCCTCGGCGCGGCCTTTGGGGCGCTGCTGACGGGTTTCTATTTAGTACGCCAACTGGGGTATGACAACGCCATCTGGGTAGGGGCTGCCTGCAATGGCATCTGCGTGGTTTCAGCCCTGTTGCTGGGGCGTCGCTGGCTGGCTCAGGCCGACGGAACGACGACAAACAAAACCCCCGACACTGGCCCCCTGCAATTTACCCCGGCGCTGACTACCTGGTCGGTTCAGTATGCCGTGTCAGGCTTTGCGGCCCTGTCGCTGGAATTGATCTGGTTCCGCATTCTCGAAACCCTGATCAAATCGGTTTCGTTGACGTTTGCCGTTTTACTGGCCATTTACCTGGGATCGATGGCGGTCGGAACGGCTTTTGGTACCTACCTGTGTCGCCCGGCAGCCGGGCGAACAGTGGCCTGGCGGGAGCGGGCGTTTCTGGTGGCGCAAACCCTTCTGTACGGCTACACCGCCCTGTCGATTGCCGTGTTCGTCAACACCATTGGACGAGTTCCATCACTGCGGTTCCTGTGGGATTACTTCGGCAGCTACGAACCCAACTTAACTCCACGTTTTGTGGTAG
The DNA here is from genome assembly GCA_035296465.1 of Spirosoma sp. Lineage (GTDB taxonomy): Bacteria > Bacteroidota > Bacteroidia > Cytophagales > Spirosomataceae > Spirosoma. The sequence continues at coordinate 2,789 of DATHAW010000017.1, read as the reverse complement.
TTTTCTACGGAGCTGTGCCCCTATTCCTGCTGTTTGTGCCTACGTTTCTGATGGGTCTCAGCTTTTCACTTTCGCAGTCGCTTATTCAGGACAATTACGACGAAGTGGGTCGTAAAATAGGCTGGTTGCAGTTCATCAACATTGCCGGCTCGGCGCTGGGGGCGTGGGCCATTACCTGGATTGGCTTTCCCCTCTTCGGTACGGCTATCCTGCTGAAAGGAATCGCGGCCCTGAGTTTAGGGTATCTGGGCATTCTATTCCTCCGGCGGCACTGGTCAGTCTGGCCTACCGTGGGGGTGGCGGCCGCCTTGTTGCTGGCCTTGCTGGCTATTCCGGCCAACGCCCGTTTCTGGCAGTTACTCAATGGATTGGAACGGGCCGACACGTTTCTCTTTGACGAGAATGAGTCGGCCCTCTCGGTGATTAAAATGGGTCCTGATCGAAAATCTGGCGTTGTCTTCGTAAATGGCTTGGGACAGAGCTCAATGCCGTACCAGCTTGATGAGATACACACCATGCTGGGGGCCCTGCCGGTCATGATTCACCCCCGGCCCGAACGCGTCGCCGTCATTGGGCTGGGATCCGCGGGGACGCTCAACGGCATTGGTGGGCGGGCCGAAACGCGTCAGATCGATTGCTATGAAATTGCCAGCAATCAGGCAAAGGTGTTGGCCCAATACGCGGTTCAGGCAGGCGATACGGCCGTCAAGGGCGTGATAAGCGACCCGCGTTTGCGCCTGCTCTTTCGGGATGGCCGCTACGCCATTCGCAACCAGCCTGTTTACTACGATGTCATTGAAGCCGATGCGCTGCGCCCTACCTCAGCCTATGCGGGTAATATCTATTCTCAGGAATATTTTCAACTGATTCGTTCGCGGCTTAAACCGAATGGACTGGCCGTAACCTGGTGCCCCACCGCCCGGGTGCTGAACACGTTTCGAATGGTTTTTCCCTACGTAGCCTACTCCAATGAGTTAGTTCTCATCGGTAGTAATCAGCCGATCCAGCTTGACTGGGCGAGCATAAACCAGCGGGCTGGCAGTGCGTTCAGCCAACGTCATTACGGCCGGTCTGGGATAAACATTCAACCTATATTAAATCGATACCAACCAACCCTGCGACTTTTGGCGCCCCCGACGAGCGTGTCGAACGAAATCAACACGGACTTGTTTCCAAAAGACGAATACAGCTTCCGGTGGGAGGATAAAGTCAGTTTCTAACCAGCAATGGGCAACTTTCGGCGGATGGTCCGGTCAGGCAGCGTGGTGACCTCTCCGGCAATTGATTTAGTTCAGCCATAGGAGAGGAATAATAAAGAATCGTTTCAGCATTCGATGGATTAAAAGTACAGTAGACAGAAGCCGCGCCATTCCTACTTATTCTACCGCAGGCCGGCTCTTCAGGACGGATAACCGACGTACTTTTTAATGCTTACTTTCTTGCTTATGCCCATGAAAATCGCATTCTGCTTTGTCGTTTGCCTGCTGGCTATGGCCCCGACCCTGGCCCAGACAACCCAACCTCTCCGTGTTCGGATTGATAACCGGGCGGGCACGTTTCAACTGCTGGTCGACAACCGGCCCTACTTCATTAAAGGAGCGGGCGGCCGTGATTACCTGGACCGGCTGCGGCAGTACGGCGGCAACTCCATCAGGACGGGCAGCGACCGTCAGGGGTTAGACAAAGCCCACGCCTTAGGTTTAACGGCGCTGGTGGGCCTGCCCGTGCGGGCCGAGCGCGACGGCATGAATTACGACGATGTCCAGGCCGTTCGCCAGCAGCACGAGCAGGTGCTGGCTATCGTTCGGCAGACCAAAGATCATCCGGCGGTGCTGATGTGGGCGCTGGGTAACGAGCTGGACTTCATTCAGGCCAACGTCAAAGATAAATACAACCTAAAAGTCTGGGATGCCGTCGATGCCCTGACAAAGGCGATTCATCAGATCGACCCCAACCATCCGGTTATGACGGTCGTCGGCTCGATTAATAAGGATAAAATTACTGACCTGCTAACGAAGTGCCCGGATTTAGACCTGCTGGGCATCAACGAGTACGGCGACCTGGACAAGATTCCCCAGTGGCTGCGGCAGTACGGCTGGCAAAAACCGTACGTCGTTACGGAATGGGGTCCGACGGGTTTCTGGCAGGTGCCCAAAACGCCGTGGAAAGCGCCCATCGAGGAAACCAGCAGCCAAAAGGCCGATAAGTACCGGGAACGCTACGAACGGGCCATCCTGACCGACAAGGACCGGTGTCTGGGGTCTTACGTGTTTTTGTGGCGGCAGCACCAGGAACGTACCCACACCTGGTTTGGGATGTTCGACCGCGAAGGCCGCGAAACCGAAGCGGTGGACGTGATGCACTACGAATGGACCGGAACCTGGCCCCAAAACCGGACGCCCCGGCTGGATTCGGTGCGAATTGGTCGGCTAACGGCTTATGATGGCGTGTATTTGCAACCAGGCGGGTCCTATAAGGCGCAGGCGTGGGTGACCGACCCGGACGGCGAACCGGTTCAATATCGGTGGGAAGTGCTGCGCGAAGGCACACGCTTTCCCTACGGCGGCAACGGCGAGCCGCGCCCCCCGACCGTTCCGGGCGTTATGACGGGCGCTGCAACCCCGCAGGTGTCGTTTCAGGCACCCGCCGAAGAAGGCCCGTACCGGCTGTTTGTGTACGCCTACGATGGAGCGGGCAACTGGGCCACGGCAAACGTTCCATTTTACGTCAGGCCATAATCCGGCAACTCATTCGACCAGCGGGGGGCGGTATACGTGGATTTCGCGAAG
>DATHAW010000016.1:0-5984 GCA_035296465.1 Spirosoma sp. | reverse complement strand
TCCGTTGTGTTTGTCTAACAAACACAGGGCAGTAGAAATTTCCTGCCCGGTAAGATTTCCATAAGCCCCGGTTTCAGGCCCTGTCAATCCAGCAGCCCACCCAGTTGTCCCAGCACGGAGCCGCCTTCTTTGCGGGCCTGCCCACCAGATGCGCTCAGCCGCTCCACCAGTTTGGAGATCGGCATACTCTGTATCCATACTTTTCCCGAACCGCGTATCGTCGCCATAAATAGCCCTTCGCCCCCGAATACCATGCTCCGCAGTCCGCCAGCCCGCTGAATATCGAAGTTGAGACTCGGCTCGAAACCCACTACGCAACCCGTGTCCACGCGGAGCATTTCGTTGTTAAGCGTCCGCTCGATCACCACACCACCGGCATGAACAAACGCCAGTCCGTCGCCCTGAATTTTCTGTAAAATGAAGCCTTCTCCCCCGAAAAAGCCGGAACCAAGCCGCTGGTTGAAATGGATGCTGAGCTTAGTGCCAAGGGCCGCGCACAGAAAGGCGTCGCGTTGCACAATGAGCGAGTTTCCGTAGATAGCACTCAGGTTAATAGGTAAAACTGTTCCGGGATACGGGGCCGAAAAAGCCACTTTGCGCTTGCCAACGCCCCGGTTGGTGAAGTGCGTCATAAACAACGATTCGCCCGTAACCAGTCGGGAACCGGCCTGCAGCAGCTTTCCCATGAATCCCTGATTGGGCTGGGAACCATCGCCCATTTTGGCCTCAAACTGGATACCGTCTTCCATAAACAGCATGGCCCCCGCTTCGGCAATAACGGTTTCGTTGGGGTCCAGTTCAATTTCGACGATCTGGATATCTTCGCCGATGATTTTGTAATCGATTTCGTGGGAGTTCATGGTTGCGTGGCCCTGATTAGTTGCTGGTTTATGGCGTTGAAACTACGGAATTTACTGAATGTGACAGCGGATATTTCGTATGAACGGCACAAAAAAAGCCCAACCGGACGATTTGACAGATTGGGCTTTTAAATTTTATGATGCCTGTTTTATGATATTAGCAGCAGTTAGAATCTTATCGTTTTGGCTTCTCATCCAGGTCAATATCATCGTCCAACAACAAGTCATCTTCCTCGTCATCGTCTTTCACATCGGCATCTTCGGGAATGGCTTCGCCCTTCAGGTTCAGATCTGTGCGGTGGCGAAGCTTTTTATCGTCTACCGTTTTATTCAGAAACTGATTGATCTTATCGATGTCGAAACTTGTGGTGATTTCACCGAACGAGTTGATCTGAATATCAAAGCCTTCCAGTTCTTGATGAACGCGGGGTTTCTCGTTTTCGTCGGGGTTCGTTTTTTTCTTAGCCATGATTATCAGAATTGGTACACGAATCGCAGTGCCGGGCTGGCGTACCAGTTAAACGGATTAAAACGAGTTTCTTCTTTACAAATCCAGCGAAATCTGTGTAATCCGTTCAGCCTAGTTTCTGTATTGCTATCAAACTGGTACTTTCAAGGTGTTTAATGCGTTTTCCAGCCGCCGGACTGTTTCATCTTTTCCAATGATTTCCATCGTCAGCATCAGGTCAGGACCCGCGCCGGAGCCGGTTAAGGCAAGGCGCATGGCCTGCATGATCTTACCCTGCTTGATTCCTACCTGTGTCATGGCGTCGCCGAGCACGTGCCGGATAGTATCAGCCATAAATTCACCCTCAAATCCACTCAGCGCATCCCGAAAGGCAGTGACAGCGCGTACGGCATCGTCGTTCCACTTGGCGACTGCTATGGTTGTATCGTAAGTTGTGGGCGCGTTAAAAATCGTGTCGGCTTCGGTAAAAATCTCGTGGGCAAAATTTACACGCCCTTTCAACAGGGCCACAATTTTTTCGGCCTTCGCGGGTGGGCAGTCAAATCCGGCGGCTTCAGCCCGCTGTTGCACAGCAGGAGCCAGTTCGGCGTCGGGCCGCAGGCGTATGTACTGGTGGTTGAACCACTGCGCCTTCTGAATATCGAATCGCGCTCCGGCCTTATGTACTTGCGTGAGGTCGAAACTGGCAATCAATTCGTCCATCGTGAACAGTTCCTGCTCTGTGCCGGGATTCCAGCCCAGCAAGGCCAGGAAGTTGATGGTGGCTTCGGGCAGATAACCGTCCTCGCGAAAACCTCTGGCCACGACACCCGTAACCGGGTCAGTCCATTGCAGCGGAAATATGGGAAAGCCGCCGAGATCAGCGTCGCGTTTGCTGAGTTTGCCATTGCCTTCAGGCTTCAGCAGCAGGGGCAGGTGGGCAAATTGTGGCATCGTGTCTTCCCAGCCCAGATACCGATACAACAGCACGTGGAGCGGGGCCGATGGCAGCCACTCCTCGCCCCGTATTACGTGGGTAATCTCCATCAGGTGATCGTCCACAATGTTGGCGAGGTGATACGTTGGTAGACCGTCCGATTTCAGCAACACTTTGTCGTCAATAGCCGACGAATGTACGTTAACCCAACCCCGGATAAGGTCATTGATCCTGACTTCTTCCTTACGGGGTGTTTTAAGCCGAATCACATATGGCTCACCGGCCTGCATGCGTGCCTTTACCTCATCAGCCCGTAAGGTCAGCGAGTTGCGCATCTGCATTCGCGTAATGGAATTGTACTGGGCAACCGGTGCATTAGCAACTTCGAGCCGCTGCCGCATAGCGTCCAGTTCTTCGGCCGTGTCGAAGGCGTAATAGGCTTTGCCTTCATCAACGAGCCGCTGAGCTTCTTTTTGGTATATATCCCGGCGCTCGGACTGGCGATAAGGTGCATGTGGACCCGGTCCGGCGCCACGGTCTATGCCCTGCCCTTCATCAATTTCGATACCGACCCAACGGAGGGCTTCGATTATGTACTCTTCGGCACCCGGCACGAACCGGTTCTGATCGGTGTCCTCGATGCGCAGAAGCATTTTGCCGCCCATTTTCCGGGCGAACAGGTAATTATACAGCGCGGTGCGTACGCCACCGATGTGTAATGGACCGGTAGGGCTGGGCGCGAACCGAACGCGAACAGAGTTTGACATGAATAAGGGGTGAAATAATGAAAGAGCGAATGAATGCTAAGGAATGCGCCAGCCAGAATGTCGAATCACCACCCTTTCACTCATTCGCGCTTTCGCTCACTGAATGGCTATTACAGAAATTTCAACATTGACATCTTTAGGCAAACGGGCAACTTCGACAGTTTCGCGAGCGGGCGGATCAACCGAAAAGAAGTGCCCATATACCTCATTAATGGCCGCGAAGTTATTCATGTCTTTGACAAAAATGCTGGCCTTAACAATGTTGGTATAATCCATATCAGCTGCTAGCAAAATGGCCCCAATGTTTTTCATTACCTGATGCGTTTCGGCCCGAATGTCGCCCTTGGGAGCCAACTCGATAGCGACCTGACCGGAGATGTATAAGGTTCCATTGACTTTTACCGCCTGGCTATAGGGGCCTATGGGCGCGGGAGCCAGTTCAGAATAAACAATTTCCTTTTTCATGGATTTTGGTAATGTGTTTGAGTCATCGGATGACTGACGCGTTTGCAAAGGTACCGACAAACCCCCGTATGGCCGAAAATACGCTCATCATCTTCGTCAAAAACCCTATTGCCGGTACCGTCAAAACCCGGATCGCCCGCACCGTTGGCAATGAGCAGGCAGTAGAGGTATATCAGCATTTGCTGAGGCATACGCAGGCTATTACTCGGTCGCTAACCTGCCGCCGGGTCGTGTACTACGGTGACTTCATTAATCCGGATGATGGCTGGAATGGCTATGAGAAACAACTGCAATCCGGCCAGAACCTCGGAGAACGTATGCTTGAGGCTTTTCAGCAACAGTTTACAAACGACGTACCTTCAGAAGGACTTAACCCAGACCGGGTTACTCCAAGCCGAACCCATCCAGGCCGGGCAGTCATCATTGGCAGCGATTGTCTGAGCATTACGCCCGGCCATATTGAACAGGCGTTTTTAGCCCTGAACGACGCTGACGTAGTAATTGGGCCAGCAACGGATGGAGGATATTACCTGCTTGGCATGAAGAGACTTCATCAATTTTTGTTTGAGAATATGCCCTGGAGTCAGCCGGAGCTCCGTCAACGGACAGAACAGGCCCTTCTGCAGCATGGGCTGACGTTCGCGCTGCTGGAGGAACTAAACGACATTGATGAGTGGACCGATTATGAAAATGAACTACTAAAATATGACCAACTGGAAAGACTTTCTGGTAACGATCTCAGCTGATGCAGAAGTCCACTTCGACAGGCTTAAAGAACGCCTTTTCGGACGGCTCGACGCGAACAAACCGTATAAAATAGTGTATTACCGGGGCTTCGGCAGTCCGTCGGCCGTTTGGCTCAAGGGCCGCATACTCCGCGAACGTGATCTTAGTACGCCCTCAGACCGTGCGACCGGTACGCCGGAGCGGGACCATAACGATACTTTCTGGCAAAACATCCTCGCTACGTATCAGCGTTTCGAGAGCGATGAAGTGCCCGGCATTACGGTGCGCGTAGACGCTTTTGGAAAGACTCACACGGCTATAACCGATGATGAAGGCTACTTTGAGGTGACGATAAATCCGCCTGAAAATTTACCAACGGGGCGGGTTTGGTTCCCGGTGCGCTACTCACTCGACGGCATCGTACAACCAATGGCCCCACCCAACGAGGAACCACAGCCCGTGGTGAAAGACGGTCACCTGATGGTATCACCCCCATTCAGCCAGTTCGGGGTTATTTCTGACATCGACGATACGGTGCTCGTAACCGGGGCCACCAGTATGCTTCAGACGGCCCGCCTGACATTTCTTGGTAACGCCTACACCCGGTTGCCCTTTGCGGGGGTGGCTGCTTTTTACCGGTCGCTACAAAGTGGTCCGGTTACGACGCTGTTCAATCCAATTTACTATATATCGAGCAGTCCGTGGAATCTGTATGATCTCCTGATCGATTTTTTTCGGATTCAGGGAATTCCCAAAGGGCCGATTCTGCTACGCGATCTGGGGCTGGATTTGGACCTGCTCTCGTCGGCGTCGCACCACACACATAAGTTGGCTATGATTCGCAAGGTGCTGGACGTAAATCCACAGTTGCCGTTTGTGCTCATTGGCGACAGTGGACAGCAGGACCCTGAAATTTATGCACAGGTGGTTCGCGAAAACCCTGGCCGAATTAAGGCCATCTACATTCGCGACGTGACACCCGAAACCCGCGACGCATCAGTCCGGGAGCTGATCCAGACGACACAGGCCTACAGCGTACCGATGTTGCTTGTGGAGGACACCGTAGCCGCTGCCGAACACGCAGCATCGCTCGGCTTAATCGACCCCGACACGATTCCGGAGATCCGCGCTGACCGGTGGGCCGATAAAACAAAGTAATTAGGATTGCTGACGAGAATGCCACTCTTGTCAGCAATTACGTATTAATCCACAAACTCATACGCCCGCCACCATCGCTTTCATCTTGGTCATGGCCGTATTCAATACGTCCTGAGCAGGCTGGGCGTAGTAGTTTTTGTTAAACACCTCCAGCGACAGTACAATGGGTCTGTCGGTACGTTTGATCAGCTTCAGCGTCTCACGAATGGGTGCTATGCCGTCACCAGGGAATACACGGTCGGCGTCGACAATGGCCTGGGGCGTGAAGTTGGCGGTGTAGTCGTTGACGTGGAACACCTCAATGGCGGACTTCCCTACGAAAGGTAGGCTAGCCTGGCTCGACTGTCCTTTGTAGAGATGATAAATGTCCAGCAGCAGCCGGGCCGAGGGATGCCCACTTTCGATGGCTACGAACATCACCTCGCTGAGTTTATTCAGGTTTTTGGAGAAGCCCCAAAGCTCCAGCTGGGGCACTACGCCCGTTTGATCGCTCAACTCAAGAATGGCACGGTAACGTTCAGCAGCTTTCCTGAGATCAATCACTGGACTATTGGGCGTCTGAGCACCCACAGGTGGCGCTGCGGTTCGTTTGCAGCCAAGCTGCGCCAGTAGCTCCATCTCGC
>DATHAW010000015.1:0-4195 GCA_035296465.1 Spirosoma sp. | reverse complement strand
CCTGCGAAATGAAGCTCGTGGACGAGAACACGCTCGAAGTACGCGGTTTCATCGGCGTATCACTCTTTGGCCGTACCGACGTCTGGAAACGACAGATTAAAAAAGCCTGACGCTCTGCGCTTACCGCCCCCTATGAACGCATTCCTTGTTCCCGTAACCTGGTTGCTGTCGGTCAGCGTGGCCCTCGCCCAAACGGCACCGCTGCCAGCAGCGGTGCCGCAATCCACGACCGCGCCCGCTGAAACAAACCCCGCCGATGACCTGAATTTCAGCGAGTTTGGCGATGCCGACGACAGGAAGGTCAAACTCTTCGCCACCCAGAAAGTGCTGTTTCTCAGCCCTACTAAACTGATCTCGGTGGGCTACGAAGCCCAGACCCGTTTCGATTTAGTTTCCGTCGGATCACACAATCTGCCTACAAGTAGTTTAACGCCAGTCAACACCCTGACCCGGCCGGTCAACCGGTTTGGTGGGTTGCGGCTGGGCGTGAACGCGCCGGTTATTTCGCGCTCGAACTTTATCCTGAACCTCGGCCTGACGTACTGGAACACGGCGGTTGGGCTGGCCAGTGCCGAGCAGTCGGTTCTGTTTCGGGAACTAAGCCGGGGGTTGCGCTCAACGGGTGTCAACGCTACGGTGTTCAAGCCGCTCGACCTGACGCACTTTTTGCTTGTTCAGGGCAATGTGGACGTGAACGGTACGTACCGCCAATTCAGCGAGGTGAGCAACAAGGCCGTTACATACAGCGGCACGGCCATTTACGGCTGGAAACGCGACGACAATTTCATGTGGGGACTGGGCGTCACGCGGACGTACCGGGCCGGGCAGGTGCTGAATATTCCGGTGCTGTTCTACAATCGGACTTTCAACCCCCGCTGGGGCGTGGAAGTCATTTTCCCGGCCCGCGCCAACCTCCGGCGCAGCTTCGGCACGAGCGGCCTGCTGATGCTGGGCTACGAGATCGAGGGCAATGCTTATTTCCTGGGGACGATGCCAGCCGGTCAGGATTTGTTCCTGCGCCGGGGTGAGTTGAAGCCGCGCATCACCTACGAACGTAAACTGGCGGGGTTTGTCTGGCTCTCGGCGCAGGCCGGGTTGCGCTACAACTGGCGGTTCAATGCGTTTGGTACGCAGAACCCCGTCGCCAATGAAACAGCCTTGTTTACGAATACAATGGGCACCGCGCCGTACGTAAACGTGAGCATTAACCTGGTGAGTCCGTAACGGTTGGCTTTACTTTTCTCCTGTTTACTGTGGCTACGGTCTGGAGCATCATGTGTATCTTGCTCTCAAACCGTAGCCTTTTTATGCGCCAATTTTTTCACGCACTCCTCGTGCTGCTTCCGCTGGTCACTCTCGCCCAGCCCGGCCCAACCACCATCATGCCCGAACGCGACCGGGCCCGGATTGTGGATGAACTTCTCGAAGACCGCTTTACCAACCTGCTGCCCCAGCTCATGCGCCGGGAAGGGCTGGATATGTGGGTTATCATCTCCCGCGAATACAATGAAGATCCGGTACTGAAAACCATGCTGCCCAGTACGTGGCTATCGGCCCGCCGACGCACGATCATGGTCTTCTTCGATACGGGCAAAGAACGGTCCGCCGATGCGGTTGAAAAACTCGCCATCGCCCGCTACGACGTGGGAAACCTGCTGAAAGGCGCGTGGGACATCGACGTGCGACCTAATCAGTGGGATGCGCTGGTCAAAATTATTCAGGATCGTAATCCAAAAAAAATCGGGTTAAACACCTCTGCCAACTACGCCCACGCCGACGGGCTGTCGTTTACGGAGCATCAGGAATTTCTGGATAAACTGCCCGTCCAGTATCAAAAGCGCCTTGTTTCGGCGGAGAACGTTGCCATTGGCTGGCTCGAAACGCGAACAGAGAAAGAAATGACCCTTTACCCGATGATCTGCCGACTGTCGCATCAGATCATTCAGGAGGGATTTTCGGAAGTGGTCATCCAGCCGGGCGTGACCACCACCGACGACGTAGTATGGTGGTTTCGGCAGCGCATTACCAACCTCGGCCTGGATACGTGGTTTCACCCGACGGTGGATGTTCAGCGAACAGGCGGCAACGAGTTTGAGCACCTGCGCACGTTCTCAAAACGGCCGGATAAACAGGTGATCATGCCCGGCGACCTGATTCATGTCGACTTCGGTATTACGTACCTGCGCTTAAACACCGACCAGCAGCAACACGCCTACATTCTGCGCCCCGGCGAAACCGACGTGCCCGACGCCTTAAAGGCGGCTTTTAAACAGGGTAACCGTCTCCAGGAAATCCTGACGGGTCAGTTTAAATCCGGACGGACGGGCAATCAACTCCTGCTGTCGGCCCTGGAGCAGGCCAAAAAGGAAGGAATCAACGGCACGATCTACTCGCATCCCATCGGCGTTCATGGACACGCGGCCGGGCCAACCATTGGCCTGTGGGATCAGCAAAAGGGAGTTCCCGGCTCAGGCGACTACCCACTGCTGGCCAACACGGCTTACTCCATTGAACTCAATGCGGCTGTTGAACTACCCGAGTGGAAAAAAACCATTCGCATCATGCTCGAAGAAGACGGTTTTTTCGACGGGCAGACGTTCCGCTACATCGATGGACGGCAAACCGAAGTTTACACCATTCCGAGAAAGCTGGGGTACGTGAAATAAGCGAAGAGTAAGATAGATGCTGGCAGTAAGCCAGTTAACCAGAGCAAACATAGCGCCGGTTTAAAAATGCCTGAGCGCCCGAAACATGTTGAATAGATACACGAATGATGCCCTCAATCGGCACCACATTCTTGGTCTTTGCTAGATTATCCAAAAGTCCAGTTTTACGTCACCATCCAAAAAGAGGTGTCTGGTTTAAGAACCAGACACCTCTTTTTGGATGGTATAATGTGTACTGTGTACCGGTTAGGCCAGCCGATTGATGCAGTTTAAATCTTCAAACGCGATTTTCAGCCGCTGCACCATGCTCTCTTCGCCCTTGCGAAGCCACACGCGCGGATCATAGTATTTTTTATTGGGCGAATCGGGACCGTCCGGGCTGCCAAGCTGCGATTGCAGATAACCTTCCTTCGACTTGTAATACTTCAGAATACCTTCCCACATAGCCCACTGCATGTCGGTGTCGAGGTTCATTTTCACGGCCCCATAGCGGATGGCTTCGCGAATTTCCTGGCGGCTCGATCCTGACCCACCATGGAACACGAAGTTTACGGGCAGTGGCCCCGTGCCGTAGTGTTCCTGGATGTACTTTTGCGAATTATCCAGAATAATTGGCGACAGTTTCACGTTACCCGGCTTATAAACCCCGTGTACGTTGCCAAAGGCAGCCGCAATGGTAAAGTTGGGCGAAATCTTGCTCAGTTCTTCGTAGGCATAGGCTACTTCCGAGGGCTGTGTATACAACTTGGAGTCGTCTACGTCGGTGTTGTCGACACCATCTTCTTCGCCACCCGTTACGCCGAGTTCGATTTCGAGCGTCATACCGATTCTGGCCATGCGCTCAAAGTACTTCGAGCAGATTTCGATGTTTTCTTCGATAGGTTCCTCCGACAGGTCGAGCATGTGCGATGAGTAGAGCGGCTTACCCGTTTTCTCGAAATGCTGTTCGCCAGCCGCCAGCAGCCCATCAATCCAGGGCAGTAGTTTCTTGGCGCAGTGGTCGGTATGCAGAATAACGGGCACGTTGTAAAGCTCAGCCACGTGGTGAACATGCAGTGCCCCGGAAATGGACCCGGCAATGGCAGCCTGCTGCTTGTCGTTGGGCAGACTTTTACCCGCGTAGAATATACCCCCCCCATTGGAAAACTGAACGATAACCGGCGAGTTGACGGCGTGGGCCGTTTCGAGCACGGCATTGACGGAGTCGGTACCGACGACATTGACAGCGGGTAGGGCGTAATCATTTTCGTTGGCGTGGCGGAAAATTTCGGTAACGCCTTCGCCGGTTACAACACCGGGACTGAATCGGGTGGCTACTTCGTTCATAATTAGGGACAAGACAATTAATGAATAAATTTATCCAGGATAATCTCCATCCATAAAGCGGCTGGTGTAACAATCTGAATGCGGTGGGTAAAATTGGGGATATTAGACGAATAATACTACTTTGCACGCACTCCTTTGACCTCCTGCCCATGAAAACCCTTTTCTTCTGCCCGATGTGGGGCATGGAAAACCTGCCCTACCCC
>DATHAW010000014.1:0-6173 GCA_035296465.1 Spirosoma sp. | reverse complement strand
TGCTCAACGCCCCCTCCACTGAATTATTGTTTATGTCCCAGGCCTTCACCCGCACGAGGTGAGTGCCCGAAGGCACGTTTCTAAAGGTGTACTGAACCTCGCCCTGTCTTCCGTCGGAGCCGTTTGCTACGTATTGATCGTTTAGCACGACGGGTGACTGATTGCCAAACTGGACTGTCAGCTCATGCCCTAAACCCGACCGGGCTACGTTGATTCCCCGGTTGTCGCTCAGGCCGATTTGCAGTGTTACGTCCGGCCCCGTTACCTGAACCCTGTCGCCCTGCGGAATTCCACCAACGACCGACAGGGTCATGCGGGGGGGCTGGGTGTCGAGGCTGTCGACCAGCACACTGCCACCAACACGCAGGCTGTCGTAGCTGCCCAAGGCGTCGAGCAGGCTGTCGGCCCGAACCGCGTAGAGGTATAATTTTGCCTGCCCAACGGCATAGTCTATGTCTTTGGGCATAGTGAACCGCAGGATGAAACGACCCTCCTGCACTGGCACCTGCCCCGTAAAAATAGTGTTGCTGTACGTTTGATAACTCATTTTGGGGCTATCCACTTCGGCCCCAAGCGTCGTACTGGTCGTGGCCTTGTCGTAAAGCGTTAATCTAAGGGTCCCCGAAAAATCGGACACGCGCTGCCCCTGCTGCTGTACCTCGCCCGCCAGTTCAACCGTTTGCAGCCCACGCAATGTATCGACCCGGTTTTTCCCAACAGCCAGGCCATTAATCCGCGTTAGGGCGATCTGTGCTTTGGGATAAGCCAGTTGCATGGACGGGTCACCGAGCAAGGCAAAGTTGCGGTTGACGGGGCCACTCAGGCTGTTGTTTTTGGTTAACCGCATTACGTCGCCCAGGCGGGGCATTTGCCCATTTATAGGCGCAAATACAGCTTTGTAGAACGCATCGTTCAGCAGGAGATTGGTGTTGGCATATACAGGCCGCGTAGTAGTCAGCAAACCAATGGCTCCGCCGGTTCGGCTCAGCAACATCAACTCGGCACCGGAGGTCGTCGTCGGCTCGTCGTACCGTCCAAACTGGCACGTAGCCGTTACAAACAGTGGTAACCGCCGGTTTTTCCAGGAGCGAATGTCGGCCACCGTAACAACCTGTTCATCAGCCAATCCGAGAATGCCGCCATGCCCGCTGTAATTGATAATCAGTCGCCCGTCGGCAACAGCCCGATTGATACGCTGATTGATGAGTGGCGCTTTTTGACCACCCGACGTTATCTCCTGCGGAAAATCGCCTAGGAATACGCGTTCAGGGCGGTAGGCGGGGGCGCTTTTTTCAATACTGACAGCCAGTTGATCGGCATCGCGCTGGTGAATGTTATAGTCGCCATCATCGGCCACAAACGTAACCCGCGTTTGCCAGTCGCCTGCCAGTGTCGGATCAGATGCATACCGTATCAGCTTGTCGACCACCGTCCGGGCTTCGTCCGGCGATGTCACGGGCAAGCGACCCACGCCTACCTCCATCCGGTGATCGTCTGGCCCAACCTCATCCCATTCTCCTTCACGGGCATCCATGAAACCGTAATAATCGTCCGACGAGTAACTCAACACCGGATGCAGCGACTCCCGGCTTTCATAAACCGGCACCATGCTGGCCAGTTGCAACGGACTGATTTGCTTACCAATATTGCGGTAGTCGTACGTGGCATCACCAAACAACAGCACATATCGAAGCGTAGCGGGCTGTTTCTGGTAAAAGTACCGTACCATGTCCCGAATGGCGGTCGGATCAGGCTGGCCCGACCCAAACTCATTGTACACCTGTGTCGTCGTCACAACCAGCACCGTCAGGTTATCGTGTTCCCGCCGAAACCTGGCCAACCGCTCGGCCTGCTCGCGCCAGACAGTGGGCGTTACAATCACTAAATTCGGCGCAGCCTGGCCGCGTAGGTTTTGGTTGGCTATTCTTACCAGCGAGGCCGGAGTTAGAAGCCGGGCATCCGAGAACAGGAAATAATCAGCGGGATAGTCGCTTTTCCAGGTGGCCTCCTGTGCAGACAACCGGCTATACGTCTGCGCAATGGGTATCAACGGGTTGGTTACGTCCCACACGCGCAAATTGGCTGTTGCCTGCCGAACGGTAACCTGACCAGGCGCCAGTCGGCGTACCCACGTTGGCTGCTCATACTGCCGGAGTTCGCGCCGGGCCTGAACCGCCAGAAAATTGAGATACCCCTGCGCTGAACGTAGCGCATTATTTCGGAACGTCATGGCCAGCCGGACTGTGGTTTCTGTCGTGGCTGGTTTCAGGAGAAACGTATCAGTCCGGATTATGCCCTGATAATCGTATTCGTAGCCTGAAATAGCGGGCATGGCAAGGGTACCGGCAACCTGCCCATTCACCCGGAGCCGAAACTGGGTAGGCACCACAGCCCCGGCCATTGCCGAAGCCATGACCCGCAGGGGTATGTTGGCTACCAGTCCCGGCATATCGAACGGAACCGTCTGCGTAGTGTCGATGGTCATGTATTCGCCAAACCACTCCCGTCCCGAATGCACCGACTGTACTTTGATCTGATCCTTCTCGTGAAACTGATAATCAGCAAACGTCGTGATGGCGGGCGTCTCACCGACTGTACCCGGCGGTCGCACCCCGATGCGCCGACCGGCAGACGAGCCAATGGTTACAAAATAAAATGTCGTATCGGTGTAGGGATTGATCTGGTGAGTGAACCGGCGGGCAATGGAATCATACCGAACGACGTGTGGGCTTTGACCAAAAAACAGCAGCGCATCGCCAGCGTCGAAGCGACCGTCGGCTTCACCTGTTATCAGCACGGCATTTTCGATCAGATCAGCAGGGCGGGGTGTCCTGTTAAGCTGTGGCAGTGGAGCACCCCCGTTGCCGTAAATCCGAATCCGGCTCGGGTCTGCGGTAGCAAAAGCCGGTTCGAGCCGGGCGAGGGCCGCCTGATCGAGTCTATACACACCCGATGCCGTAACGCCAATCTTCACCCAGACACCCTTCCCTAAAACCGACTGCGCGTTGGCGGAATGAAAAATGGGCAAAAAACAAGGGATGAGGAGTAACGCCCATAGAAACCAGACCGAATGCTCTAGGTTTCGTCCGTCATCTGTAACTCCTTGTTTTATAGTCATCATTCATCAATAGTCACCAGCGCATGAGCCAGAATGGCATAAGCCTTACCCGACCCCATTTCTTTACAAACGACGCGGGTTCGCCGTAACGTACCGCGCACATACGTCTTTTTTGCAAACTGAAACGATTGACCTTCCGGCACGTCACGTAGCAGAACGCGTTCCGCTATAAATGGATCAGCCGCAGGAGGGTCCGTTTGCCGCAGGGCCAGCATCAGGCCCGGATTGGCAGAGGTTGTAGCGGCTGGTTTAGCTATATAGATTCGCAACGGCTCTAGGATAGCCGACGGAAAAACGGCGTCGGTCAGCAGTGGCTGCATGAGCCGTTGAAAAGCCGTTTGCCACGCCCTTCCGTGTGGTTTTGTCAGGCGTCGCTGGGTTCGGTACACTTCCGCGTGAGCCACCTCATGAACATACGTAATGAGAAAAGCGTGGGGATTTAGATCGGCATTGATTGTAATGAGCGTCTGTCCCTGGGGCAGCGCCCGAAAGTCACCCAGCCGGGTCCGGCGCGGCCTAACCACCCGAAACGTGAAGCCGTACTGCTGCCAGAGTTTGCGGCCATACGCAGCGGAGGCTTTCGGCAGATGGAGATCAAAAATATCTGTCTGCATACTTATCGTTTTGTCGCCACCCGCGCCAGTATGACGGCCAGCCCTACAAACAGCAGCGCACCGAGCAACATATAGCCACCTTCGCCCAGCGCACCAGCCAGCGTGGGTTCGAGCGTAACGGACGTAAGTGCATTGTACATGCCGTCGTTTACCGACAGCAGTGCCACCGCCACGCCTGCCAAAGCCCCACCCGCTACCAATCCTGTTGCAAACAGATTTCCTTTTCCTAAGTCGTTGGGCTCGTCGTTACGGTCTTCTTCAACGGTGCCGCGTTGTTTTGCCCTGGAGTCAACCAGGTATTTGACTAAGCCACCCGCAAAAATGGGTAGCGTCGTCGACAACGGGAGGTACAATCCTACGGCAAAGGCGAGGGCACTGACACCAACCAACTCGAATACAAAGGCAATAAATGCGCCGACCAGCACAAACTGCCAGTCCAGGTTAAACGAGAGCAGGCCTTTGATAAGCGTTGCCATCAGGGTTCCCTGCGGAGCCGGAAACTTATCGGACCCAATAGCGTGCGTAATGCCCTGCGCCAGGAGGTCGGGCGTGGGTGTATCCAGCACCTTTACCGTGGCACCAACTACTAATGAGGAAACGATGACCCCAATGAATAAGGCCATTTGCTGGTATTTAGGCGTGGCACCAATCAGGTAGCCCGTTTTAAGATCCTGCGACGTAGCGCCGGCGTTAGCCGCTGCCACGCAGATCATGCTTCCCACGACCAGCACGGCCGGTTCGTAGAGTTTACCCGTCAGCCCAAAGGCAATGAACACGAGCGACGTACCCATGATGGTGGCAATGGTCATGCCCGACACGGGCGACGACGACGAGCCGATTAGCCCGACAATCCGACTGGCAACCGTTACGAAAAAGAACCCAAAGACAATGACCAGGACGGCAATCAGCAGTTTAGTCAGCAGCGAATCGCCCGGAATTTGGGGCAGCACGGCCATCAGGCCAACCAGTGCGATACTGCCGATGATGACAATTCTGATGCTCAGATCCTGCTCCGTGCGGGGAATAGCGCCACCCGCTGGACCCGTATCGACCCGACCACTGCCGAAACTCTGTTTAAACGATGAGACAATTGTTGGAATGGTTTTGAGCAGGGTCATGAATCCGCCCGCCGTAACAGCTCCCGCCCCTATCTGCCGGATATAGGCCCGGTAGATAGCCGCTGCCGTATCGCCAAATGTATGCGTTGCAGGATTCCAGCCACCGGGTCCACCCGCCGTTTGCAGGTTAGTGAGGTAGCCGAGTTTCTGGAGTTGGAGCGCAATCGTATCGCCCGGCACCACCGACGCCAGCAGCGGGATTAACCCCAACCACGCCAGGATTCCGCCCCCCACCAGCACCGCCGATATTTTGAAACCAATAATGTAGCCCACACCGAGGTATTCCGGCGTAATCTCCCCCGACACCTGCGCCGACGGAAAATAACGGTTGGTTTGCTTCGTTGCCCAGACAGGAACCTCCGCAATGATATGTAGCACCTTCTGTAACAAGGCATACAGCAAGGCTATTCCCAATCCCTGATACGCTGTTTTGGCGAAATCGCCACCGCGTTCTCCCGCCATCAGTACCGACGCGCAGGCCGTACCTTCGGGATAGGGCAGCGTACCATGTTCCTGTACGATCAGCGACCGGCGCAATGGGATCATCATTAACGTTCCAACCAGACCGCCCAGAATAGCCAAGGTCAGGATGGTCCAGTAATTAAAGAAGTCTGCGCTAACCCGGTCGGTCAGAAACAGAAACCCCGGCATGGTAAATACCACACCCGATGCAATGCTCTCACCCGCCGAACCAGTGGTTTGAATTATATTGTTTTCGAGGATGGTCGTATTCAGAAACCGGCGGCCGAGGGAGATAGCCAGCACCGCTATTGGAATCGAGGCCGACACCGACAGACCGGCTTTGAGCGACAGATAGACCGTTGCAGCCCCGAACAGAACCCCAAACACGGCTCCGGTTATGATGGCTTTGAGCGTAAACTCGGCTGGGGACTCGCTGGCAGGAACGAACGGTTTATGAACAGGTTGGGCGTTTGTAATCATGTAGACGTAATTTGGTCCAAAAGAAAGGAAAAACGGGCATCTACCAAAAAGGCTTGACAATGTCCCGAATATACCCGTATGTTTGTTCTACCAAACCACCTAACGCGGGAGTAGCTCAGTTGGTAGAGCGGCAGCTTCCCAAGCTGCAGGCCGTGGGTTCGAACCCCATTTCCCGCTCACAGCTAATTGATTGAATGTAAGCCGTTTATCTCTTAAGATGGGCGGTTTATTTTGTTATAGAGGTCAAGTTAATAAAACATTTAATAAAACAACTGACTTAGTTGCTCTGCTTACTTTGGTGAAATAGCGTCACACAGGGCGGGCTACGTCTGTCGGGTACAACTAATAATAATCTTGATCTAAGTAGGGAATTCTCTTGCG
>DATHAW010000013.1:0-3472 GCA_035296465.1 Spirosoma sp. | reverse complement strand
TGGTGGTGCTGTAAATAGACCCCGCTGCGTATACTGCGGTTGAGTCATAGTGCGGATAGGGTGAATAATAGTCAGCAGTTAAGGTATCGTAACCGAAGGCTCTCAACTGCGCTGGAAGGTTGATAAAATCAAACCCGGAATGCGTCATGCCGAGCGGTTCAAACAGCATCTCCCGTACAATCTGTTCATATGGCTTGCCGGTCACTTTCTCGATCACCATTCCGAGTAGAAAATAACCAGAGTTATTATAGCTGAACTGCTTGCCCGGCGCAAACGCCAATGGCTTATCCCGTATCAAATCCAGCACGAGCTGCTTAGGCACAGGATGACAAACGATGGCAGAATCCTCCTCGTCAATCATGTCGGTATAATTGAAGATGCCCGACGTGTGCGTCAATAGGTGATGCAGTTTAACTTTATCGCCATTGGGGAAATCAGGGAAGTACTTTGTTAATTTATCCGTTACCGACAGTTTCCGCTGTTCCTGTAACTTCAGTATGAGCGTAGACGTGAACGACTTGGTGATAGACAAAATTGGGAAGCGAGTGCTGGTATCGTTGGGCGATTTCGATTGGGCGTTCCTGACGCCATATGCCTTATGCAACAGAATTTTGCCTTTGTGAGCAATCAGCGCCGTACCATTGAAGCGGAACGCACGATGGGCCGAGAGCAGGTATTCATCTAGTTTTTCGGTGGCTGTTTGTGCTGGCTGACCGTAGATCGGGAATAGCAGGGTTGGGATAAGCAGAAGAATGGCTGCCCACAATAAATTTTTCATGTCGTTTCTTTTTTGGCTCAAAACAGGCCAAAATCAACGGACGAGTCTACTCAAATCTGGATTTGAGCGGTCTTTTTCCTGCTGACCCACATACTCCTTCGGCGATACGCCCGTCATTTGCTTAAATGTCCGCTGGAACGTAGACTGGGAGTTGAATCCACACTCGAACGCAATGCCCGTCAGCGTCAGGTGTCCACTGGCGGGGTTAATCAGCCGCTGTTTCACGGCCTCAACCCGGTACTCGTTGACGAACGTATTAAAACTCTTTTGCAGATGCTGATTCAGGACGAATGAAACCGTTTTAGGGGGCAACTGCACCTGCCGCCCAACCTTCTCGACGGTAAGTTCCGGGTCAAGATATAGTTTGTCTGTCTGCATCACCGTCTTTAGCGAATGGGCAGCGTTTTTGACGGTTTCGTCGGGAATGAACGTAGCACTGGCTTTGCGGGTCACTACGTCGACCGGACTTTTTTGGGCGTGCATATAACCTCTTAAGCCCAGCCAGTAGATCATGACGGCAATGGGAATATAAATTGGGTACCAACCGAATGTGTCCAGCAATGGCCCCCGCAGGGCAGGTATGATATAGGGTACTAAATGAATGAACCATATTACCTGAAAAATCAGGAAGACCTTGACGAACTGCCGAAGCCACTGGAGGTGTGGTTGGTCGTTGTCGGCTGGTTCGTTCCGCATCAGGAATTTTCTTGTAAGTAATAAATAGATCGTCATTGAGAACCAGCGGGGTATATCGGCATAGGTATTGTATTCGTCCATAACACGCCCCCAGGCCAGGCCTTGTTCCCGCTGAAACAAACCAAGCAGCAGCCCACCAATGAAGACCCATCCAATAAGTTTGTTTCCCCAATCCAGCACAACCGGATAAAATTGTCGTCGTTCGGCCCTTCCGATCTTAAATGCCGGATCGAGTAAGGATTTTGTATAAAAGTAAATCAGTGGACCCAATGGCATCGCCATAATGAGGGGTAAAAAATCCAGCGCGTAGCTTATCCAGCGTGAGGTGATCGGGATGCTCACGGCCAAACTCATTAGGGCCAGCAAGCCAATCAGCGCGGATAAAAGCCTGTTGGATAAACGATTTCCTTTTCGGCCAAACCAAAGTAGTGTTGCCAGAATGAAGCCCTGACCGGAGCCGAGCAGCAGGATGAGGTCCAGAGGAGGAATAGTCATGCGTAGAAACGGCTATTTAGCCTACATATAGAATCAAATTTAAGCGGCATCTCTGAATTCTGCGTAAGAATTTACGGTAATGTACTTTCGCCGATAGACGGTAGTCAAATCTACGTTCCCAAGCCCTTGATCCAGTCCAATTCGCCTTTCACCACGCCTACCCCCGACCTCTACGCTCTCACATCCGACCGTATTCAAGCTGCGCCAACAACCATCTTGGGACAACTCAGGCACCTCGGCCCTGGGTTCATTATGTCGGCGGCCATAGTCGGTTCCGGCGAACTAATTGCTACCACAGCGCTGGGAGCTAAGGCGGGTTTTGTGGCGTTCTGGGTAATTCTGGTTAGCTGCTTCGTGAAAGTGGCGCTTCAGCTTGAGTTTGGCAAGAATGCTATCTACACCGGGTTACCTAGTATGCAGTCCCTCAACCGTTTGCCAGGGTTAAAGTTAGGCCGGGCGCACTGGACAATCTGGCTCTGGCTGAGTTTGCAGACGTTAAAGGTTTTGCAGGTCGGTGGTATTGTTGGGGGCGTGGCCCTGGTGCTGAACATGGCCTTTCCAGCCGTATCAACAACGGTCTGGGCGGTGTTGTCGGCCGCATCGGCAGGAGTGCTGATCTACCGGGGCCACTATGCTTGGGTCGAACGCGGCTCGCTGGCGATGATTCTGCTGTTCACATGCCTGATTTTGTTGTCCTTGCTGTTGCTTCAGCGCACGGGTTACGACATCAGCGGATCCGAACTGGCATCGGGGCTGATGTTTTCGCTGCCACCTGCTACGGTCGGTGTGGCTATTGCTGCCTTCGGCATTACGGGCGTTGGGGGCGACGAAATTATGTACTACACCTACTGGTGCATTGAGAAAGGCTACGCAGCCTATGCAGGACCGAACGACGGTACAGCCGTTTGGGCCGAGCGGGCGCGTGGCTGGATTCGGGTAATGACACTGGATGCGCTTTGCGCCATGATTGTATACACAACTGTAACGGCGGCCTTTTACCTGCTCGGCGCATCGCTGCTGCACGCGGGTGGCCGGATACCCGAAGGATACGCTATGGTTGAAACGCTGTCGCGGTTATTTACCGTAACGCTGGGCCCAGGAGCAAAAGGACTGTTTCTGGTTGGCGCATTCTTCGCGCTGTATTCAACACTCTTTACCGCTACAGCCAGTTGGTCGCGGATTTTTGCGGATGCCTTCGGGCAGTTGGGCTGGGTTCGGTTCGATGATCCGGTAATACGTCGGAAAACGCTGGCCTGGTTGTCGTGGGGATTTCCGGCCCTGTGGTGCATCCTGTTTTTGGTCATCAAACTGCCTGTGCTGATGGTACTGCTGGGCGGAGCGGCTACGTCGGTGCTGCTGCTGGTTGTGGTCTGGGCCGCCCTGCAGTTCCGCTATCGGCAGTTGCCCGCCAGCCTGAAACCAACAATGGCTTATGATGTATGGCTCTGGCTCAGTATTGTGGCTATCCTGAGCGTGAGTGTTTACGGCATTTGGCAGCTAAGC
>DATHAW010000012.1:0-4300 GCA_035296465.1 Spirosoma sp. | reverse complement strand
ATCGGGGCGATGCTGGTCCTAGCTGATGAACGGCAGCAATTCCTGCTGGCCTACGAACACGGCTCACAATTCCCCGATCGATTCCTCGAGTTTCAACTACACCCCGATCGCTCCGTATCGCTTCGGTCGGTGAAAGGCAACTACCTGCACCAGCAATCACTAACCAGTGCCCAGCCTTACCAAACGGTATGGTTTGAAGTGGCGGGTGTCCAGGGGAATGAGAATGCGCTGGCTAAGCACTACCGGCAATTTATGCTCCGCTACATCAGCGAGAACCAGGAAAGTCGCCAGCCCTACATTTTCTACAATACCTGGGGTCGGCAGGAACGAACGCAGTGGGCGGGCGGTAAATACCTCAGCAGCATGAATCTGAAGACGACACTGGCTGAAATTGACGTAGCACACCAAATGGGCGTCGACGTGTACGTGATTGATGCGGGCTGGTTTCTCAAAACAGGAGACTGGCAGGTCAATAGGGCTTTTTTCCCCGATACACTTCGGCAGGTGAAGGCCCGGCTCGACCAGTATGGCATGAAACTGGGCCTGTGGTTTAACCCGATTGTGGCCGCCCAAACCAGTCGTATGCTCGCCAATAACCGCCAGAATCGGATGAGCCGGGATGGAAAAACGTCGCCACCCGCGGCCATCTGGGAAACCGAAGAAAGTGTTCACTTAAGCCTGGTTAGCCCCTACTGGGAGGACTTTGCCAATGAGTTGATCCGGCTCACGAAGGAACTCGGCGTGAGCTATTTCAAGTGGGATGCCGTTGGGCAGTATGGGTCTAATGCGGCTGGCCATTTTAATGGTACGGAGGCTAATCTCCCCCAAGAGCGTGCGGATAGCTATGCGTTTCAGTTGCCCATCTATTTGTCTAAGGTGATTGATAAGGTCGTTAAGGCCGCACCTCAGGCCATCGTTGACTTTGATATCACCGAAGGTGGCCGTTGCGTTGGCCTGCAGTTTCTGGCGTCGGGCAAATACTTTATCATCAACAATGGGCCGTATTACCACAATTTTGACCTGGCTCCCGAATGGAAAAGCCCGCTCCCCAGCGGCAACGCCAACATTTTTGTTGAACCCGGCCCGGCTAGAGGGTGGTTCGTCCGCTCGATTCTGACCTATGACAAATGGATACCCTCGGTGCTCTTTCTAAGTCATTACCAACCCGATGAGCCCCGCAGCTCGCAGACCATCAATCTGGCCTCGCTGATATTGGGACAAAACGGCATCTGGGGCGAAATTCTGAAAACGTCTCCTGAAGGAGTAGCCTACTTTCAGCAAGTACTCAGTCGTTACAAACAGGTACGGGATGACATTACCAACAGCTTTCCGGTGGTGCAGGGCGAACCGGGAAACAGCCCGGAGATTCACGAAAAGATAGACCGCAAAACGGGAAGAGGGGCGGTGAGTATCTTCGCCAATACCTCGGGGCAATACACCTATATCACCGACAACAAGGTCGACCCGGCGATGTGGACAACAGAAGGGATAACCGTTACCATTGATGCCAAGGGCAGAGCCATTATCCAGGCGACGTTTACCAGCCCGGGCGCTGGGATCGTATTTTTTGGCACCCACTAGCAACGCTTTGTTCCCGATTGTTGAACGAGAATTTACTTCCCCAAATTAGTAACACTTACTAGTACACCAAGTTACCAAGGACCATAATAGGTCTAGGGTGCAAAACGGCGTGCCCTGCACCGGCGCACCGGCCCCTGCTGGCTAAAATGAAAATAGCTCTGTAAAGTGGTGTATGTTTTGGATTGCATTTGACACTTATAGAAATAGACTTGTTTGAAAATAGAGAAATACGTCGGTGTCTTGCCCTGATATAGGTTGTCAGATTTTCACCAAAAATCGACAACCATGCAAGACCACATTCGAGACCTTTTGAGCCGCTTTCAGTACAGCGAACAACTACGCTAGACTGCTGTATTTCGTATACTCTTCGGCGGAGAAGATGTAAACCAAGTGATGACGGATTTGGGTATTCATAGCGGATACACGATTCGTAGCTGGGTGCAACTCTACCGCCAGAAGATGCAGACTGGCCTGCTAACTTTACCCGCCATGAAGCAAGCCAAAAGCGCGACATGGCCGCCTTAAAACAGCGAAATGAAGAGTTGGAGCAGACTCTACAGCAAGCCAACTTGTTGATCCTAGCGCTCAATACTATGATTGAGACCGTTGAAAAAGACGGGGGCGCCTGTGCGACTAAATGTATCGATCCGAAAAAAGTCTGGTCGCAGTGCGGTTCCCCGCCGGGACGCACCACCCAAACGGTCTTAAACCTTCGTGAGAATGAGATAGCAAAGGTGAGTCGGTCCGCCGATGCGGTCGGAAGCCTTTGCCGACTGTTTGACGGTCCGCTGCAGCGGTGTTAGCCGACAAGCTTTTCACGCTAAAAAAAGTCGCTCCCAGCGATCGGTGAGCCATGCGATGTTGGTACTGGATCTGGTGACGGCTCTCAGGCGAGACGTGCCTGGCCTGGGAACCCGGAAGTTACATCTTCTATTAGCAGAACCATTAGCCAAAAACAGACTCACGTGCTTATCATCCGTCAGGGTCTACAGACACCTCAAACAACGGATTCCAATCACCGCCTACATAAATATCCTAACCTACTTATTGATAGGGTGATAACAGCTCTACGGCAGGCTTGGGTGAGTGATATTACTTACCTGTACATTAGCTTAGGATTTGGCTATTTGTCATTGATAACTGACGCCTATTCAAAGCTGATTGTAGGTTACTGTCTACATCCATTCTTGACGGCAGAAGGAAGCCTGAAGGCCCTGGATATGGCCCTAGCTACCCATTTGGAAAGGGAAGAGGAATAAATCCATCATCGCTCCGGCGACCCGGTCAGATCGATGTAGTTTTGACTACGTTCGCAAGCTAAAAGGGGCCAATATTTTGATTAGTATGACTCAGCAAGGTGATCCCTATGAAAACGCCATCGCTGAGCTCGTAAATGGGATACTAAAGACGGATTTCCGCCTGAACCGAGTGTTCATTACTTTTGAGGAGGCCGAGCGAGCGGTTCACAAAAGTATCTACAACTATAACCATCTGCGGCCTCACATGAGCTGTGGTTACTTGACTCCAGTGGTGGCTCATCAGAGCGAGCAAACGCTGAAAAAGCATTGGAAGCCGAAGGTATATAAACGGTCAAAGCCAGTTCGGGGCCAGGGTCAGTTTGGGTAAGTTCATCTGTTTTATCAATTTTGACAACACTATATCAGGATTAAGATTAACGAATAATTTTTGACCCAAAATTGACAACTTATTTTCAGGATCAGATAACGGTCAACTTTTTCCCGGACGATACAACTCTAACCATCCTTAGTCGCAATCGGACGTTTAAAAGAACGTTTTTGAGTAGGGGAGGGGTGTAGTTAATAGTGATTAGTTTAACACCTGTCAACTACAATCCGTAGCATACGCCGGTTGAACTTGCTACATTTGACTGGAGACAGTTTTTAAGCACATTTGGGGACAAACCGGAAGGTACCCATGAAAAAAAGGCGTGTATTTGACGAGACATTTAAGAAGATGGCCCGCGCCGGCGGACCGGTCGTCCCATGCAAAAGGCTCCGTGCAGGAGGATGCCCGCGAGCTTGGCATCGACTCAAGTCGAATCACCAAGTGGCGGCAAAACCACAAAAGCACCAGTCAATCGGCGTCCCCGGCCACTGGGCTAAGTCAGGAACAGAAACAGATCCGACGACTACAGAAAGAGCTCAAAGACGCTCAGCTTGAGCGAGATATATTAAAATCAGTGTACAGCGCATACGCTGTTGAACAGCCCTTACAACTTACGGTCCCATCAGAAGTCCTAAATTTGGCCGACTTTCTGAACCAAGCCTCCCGCTTTTACTGGTACCCAATCGAGTCCTCCCTTAAACTCTGGGCTGGAGCGTACGATGCCTTTTCATCATGAAAGGAATTTGGTGAATGCATTGGTGATCGCTTCGGCGAATCCCGTACAGAAAACTCTTACAGTCCCGGTACGCTCCCAGAAGTCATTAAACACTAATGTCCTATGGAAAGTAGCCAAGTAACCTTCAAGATTCTTAATCCCCATGCCGCAGGCATCGATGTGGGTTCACGCAGTCATCTGGTAGCCATTGATCAGAATAAGGACAATGTGCGTGAGTTTGGCGTGTACACCAAAGATCATCAAGAGATGATCAGTCATCTGCACCAGCATGGCGTGACTACGATTGCCATGGAGAGTACGGGCAGCTACTGGCAGACCCTGTTCAATGCCCTTCAGCAAGCTGGCTTCGAAGTGCTG
>DATHAW010000011.1:0-8566 GCA_035296465.1 Spirosoma sp. | reverse complement strand
CGGAAGGTCTGTCGCGGCTTTACCTTAATGGTCAATACGAGCGGGTTGGCGCGTCGTGGCTCACGCGCGAGGCCAAACAGCAGGAGATCAATGATTTTGTTGGGTATCTCAACGCCCTATACGACACCGTTCTGAACGGAGGGAAGGCCGCCGATTTTCATATCACGCTGCTTGGCTTTTCGCAGGGGGCCGCTACGACCTGCCGGTGGCTGAATGCCAGCTACTGTAACGCCAACCGACTGATTTTATGGGCCGGTTTTTTCAGCAATGGCATCGGAGACCTCATAGACCCGCAGAAACTGGCGACGGTGGATGTGCACTACGTATACGGCAGGCAGGACGAGTTTTTTACCCTGATTGGCGACGTGGACGCTTACAAAGCCCAACTTCTCGCTGATGTACCGAACCTCAGGATCAGTGCCTTCGAGGGTGGGCACCGGGTAGAGCCAGCGGTGTTGAAGCAATTAATGCTTCAGAGGTAACCGGTTACGAAGCCGCTCCAGGAAAGTAGGTTTCCGGTAATGGCCAACGACAATTACTTCATTGAGCGCCGTTGTATCTTCCTGTAAGGTGATAGATAGGGGCGCGTTCTGCCCAGACGCAATAGCTATTTCCTGCGTTATATATCCAATCCAGCTAATGGTCAGCGTAAGCGGATTGTCCCTACGTTCGGCCGGCACTGTTAGCTGGAATTGGCCTTCTGTCTCCGTACTGACCCACCCTGATGCACTTTTGATGGTAACACGCGCACCAGCAACACCAACGCCAGCCTGATCGATTACCCGGCCCGTTAGTATCAGTGAAGAATCCGTCGATTCAGCCGCCCCTTCGTCCGTACTGGACACGGGCGTACCGGCCGGGTTAGCCTGCACAACGGCCGGCACCTCCCTATGTATCGGTAGCGTTTGTGCCTGAACAGTCTGGTAGCCGAACAAACCCACAGCCAACAAACCAAACAGTCGCCTTGGCGGGGGAGAAATATGACCAGGCCTATAGAGTGATCTGTCGAGTTGGTTTTGTCTGAAACGGCCGCAGGCGGGACCTGTTTGCTGCGCTAACGCGCGGGCCAATTCCGCATCGGTCAGGCCCGAAAAATCCACTACCGTTTTCCGGCAATGGTCACAGAACCGGCCGCTTCCGTCAGGCTTCATGGCTTGCCAAGGCTGGGTGCAGGGCGAGTCGATGCGAACAGATACGTGGGGCATAAGGAGACTGCGTTTTTCAGAGATATAACCAGAACCCAACAGAATCGCACGGCATCGGCCGGCTGATTTTTATGATTAGCTAAGCCAAGTTAAAACTTTTCACCATTTTCAGCCGAATTACTTTCGGACAATCATCGTTGCGGCAGCCTGCGCCGAGGCCAGAATCGTCATATCGGCAATGGTGACGTGGGCAGGAGCCGTTACGGCATACACAATCGTGTCGGCAATGTCTTCGGCGGTGAGGGGTGTAAATCCTTCGTATACTTTAGCAGCCCGTTCTGCATCGCCTTTGAACCGCACCATCGAGAACTCTGTTTCGACCGCGCCCGGCGCAATGTTAGTCACTTTAATGCCGTGCTGGGTCAGGTCTAGGCGCATACCCGTGCTGAGTGCCTCCACCGCAGCTTTACTGGCGCAGTACACGGCTCCGTTGGCGTAGGTTTGCTTACCCGCTACCGAACTGAGGTTTACAATGTGTCCCCGTTTGCGCTCGACCATTCCCGGAATCACCGCTTTCGATACGTAGAGAAGGCCCTGCACGTTACCATCAATCATAAGGTCCCAGTCGGCCGTGTCACCTTCCTGAATCGGCGACATACCGTGAGCGTTGCCGGCACTATTGACCAAGATATCGATGGCTTTCCATTCATCAGGTAGTGACTGGATGGCGTCGCTAACATCGTCGTAGTCTCGTACATCGAAATTAAGGGTCAGGACAGGCGTTTGAGGGCTGAGTTGCTCCTGTAATTCGGTTAACCGGTCGGTTCGGCGGCCGCACAAAATCAGGTGATAACCAAAATCGGCGAAGGCTTCGGCAGTGGCGCGGCCAATGCCCGACGTAGCGCCAGTGATGAGTGCAATCATAGTCAGAGAAGCGATTTTTTATGTCGGCGCAAAGCTAACAATTCCCCATTCATAGGTTGCGCTGGATGAGACGAAACAGGCAGAAGCGACCCTAACCTAACCGTCAGAAAAAATATGGTCTGGCGAGTACGGCCCCAAATTTGCTCAGCTACCATTGACCTGACCGAAAAACCGATGCCCTCTCAGCGTTACGTAATACCCTGGTGGCCCGTTACCATTCAATTAGATTCACCATATCCTGTTAAACGATACGGCCCTGTTACGTGTTATGTCAGGACCACCATCCATTGACTGTCAACCTATTAGGCATCATAACGTAACAAGCTAATCACTACACACTTACTTATACTTTGTTATCATGATCCCTGAATTTTCGGTAGTAATCCCTACCTGCCAGCACCCGGCTTCGTTGCTGAAATGTCTTGATGCCTTGGGTCGGCAGCGACTGGCCCGCGAACTATTCGAAGTTATTGTTGTGGACGATGGTAACTCATCGGATACCGCAACGGCTGTTGCCCTTTTCCGACGGCAGGTGGCCCAGTCGGGCGGGGCGCTGGAAGTTCGCTACCTGGCACAGGAACAGCCACGAGGCTACGCAGCCGCCCGCAACCGGGGTTGGCGGGCGGCACGGGGGCGGGTTATTGCCTTCACGGACGACGACTGCCTGCCTCAGCCGGACTGGCTGCCGTCGGCCCTGACGAGTTTCCGGCGTGGAGCACAGGTCGTGACCGGACAATTGCGACTAACGCTGCCCGACAGCACCACGCAATATGACCTTAAAACACGCTACCTGGAGATAGGCGAGTTTATTTCGGCTAACTGTTTCTGTCGCAAGTCGGCACTGGAGCGTGTCGGTGGCTTTGAAGAAGCGTTCGACTCGGCTTGGCGCGAAGACAGCGATCTGCAGTTCAACTTTATCCGGATGGGTATTCCTATGAGCAAATGTCTCCAGGCAGTTGTTGTTCACCCCATGCAGGAAATTCCCTGGTACACGTCATTGGCTAACGAGCGCAACAGCCGCTACGACGCCTTGCTCTACAAGCGTCACCCTGACCTGTTCCGGCAACGGATCGAAACGGACCGGAGTCTGATTCTGGAATACTACGCGTCGGTGCTGGCAATCGGGATTGGCATTATGGGCGGCTTGTTCCGTAACCCCGCGCTGGCCACGGTCGGGTTCAGTTTGTGGGCGGTCGTGTCGGCCAATCTTATCTGGAAGCGTCTGCCCACCAACGTAGTCGCCAGACAATTGCCGCAAACTGTCCTGACGACACTCGCTACACCGTTTCTGGCTGTCTACTGGCGGCTCTACGGAGCCATAAAGTACCGGGTTCTCTACTGGTAAATGGCAGACCAGCATCTGGCAGGTCAGGCGGCCCCCGTTCTATTACGAAGGCGAAAAGGAATCCTAATTGATTTGTTTGTATTTTTGACAGACAAGGGCTGTACGACTCAACCGCCTTTCTTTGTAAATGACTCATCTTCAGCAAGACTTCAGTGTTCGGTTCTCTTACACAGTCTTTTTTACCGAACACCTTTTTGCAACGACTAACCCGCTTCTAGCCGGTTTTTTTGCCCGGGCAGCCACTGGAGAAACAAGAAAGAAACTCTTATTTGTGCTCGATTCGGGCGTGGTTGATGCGCATCCCCATCTACCGGTGGCTATCAGCACATACGTTGCGCAGGGAATTGATGGTGTCGACCTGGTGCCCGAGTTGCTAATTGTTCCAGGGGGCGAGCAAGCAAAAAACGACCCGGCTTCGGTGGAGATGATTGTGGACGCCATTGACCGGCACGGCATTGACCGACACTCGTTCGTGGTGGCGGTAGGGGGTGGTTCGGTACTGGATATGGTGGGCTACGCGGCTGCTATCTCGCACCGTGGCATCCGGCACGTTCGCATTCCCACGACGGTGCTGTCGCAGAATGATTCGGGCGTGGGCGTTAAAAACGGCGTTAATTACCGGGGCAAAAAGAATTTCCTCGGCACGTTTGCTCCGCCCACTGCGGTGTTCAACGACAGCACCTTTTTAATCTCACTCGACGACCGCGACTGGCGGGCGGGCATTTCGGAAGCGGTTAAGGTAGCCCTAATTAAAGACAGCGCCTTTTTTGGGTGGATCGAAGCCAACGCCAGTCATTTGGCCATGCGCAGCGGTCCCGCCATGCAATACCTCATCCACCGCTGTGCCGAAATGCACCTGCAGCACATTGCCGGGGGCGACCCTTTTGAAATGGGTTCGTCGCGACCGCTGGATTTTGGCCACTGGAGCGCGCATAAACTGGAGCAGCTTACCGACTTTGAATTGCGGCATGGCGAGGCCGTTGCCATTGGCATTGCGCTGGATACAGTTTATTCCAGCCAGTTGGGCTGGCTCACCGAAACCGATGCGCACCGGGTGCTGACCACCCTGCGGACGCTCGGCTTCTCGCTCTACCACCCCCTGCTCGGCGCTGACAATAGCGAGAAGGTGTTGCGGGGCTTAACTGAATTTCGTGAACACCTCGGTGGTCAGCTCACGATTATGCTCCTGCAGGGTATTGGCCATGGGGTGGAGGTTCATGAGATGGATGCCGAGGGTGTGAGACAAGCCATCGCTACGTTGCGGAATGAAGATTCCCAACCAATCCCCCGGTCTGTCCCGGAGGGGACATTACCAACCCACGATCTAACACTCCTTTAAGGACTGGAGGCTTATGAAAACATCCTACGGACACCTCGGCTACTGCACGAATATCCACGCGGGCGAAACCTGGGCTGACCATTTTGCAGTTTTGCAACAGGCAGTGCCTGACTTGAAAAAACGCCTGTCTCCCCAGGCACCGTTTGGCTTGGGTCTGCGCCTGTCGAACATAGCCAGTGAAGAACTGGAGCAGCCCGAAAACTTAGTGGCTTTTCAGCACTGGCTGGCCGCTAATGACTGCTATGTCTTTACCATGAACGGGTTTCCATTCGGTGGCTTTCACAATACGACCGTTAAAGACCAGGTGCACGCACCCGACTGGACCACCGAAGCACGCGTCGATTATACCAAACGGCTGTTCCGCATTTTGTCGGTGCTGCTGCCCGTAGATGAACTGGGCAATGCTATTCCGGGGGGTGTTTCCACCTCGCCCCTCTCCTACCGCCATTGGTTCGAGTGGGAGCAGCCGGCTGCCCGCGACCATATCCTGTCGCAAACAACCCAGAACGTGCTCGACGTAGTGGCCGACCTGATTCGGCTGCACCGGCAAACCGACCGGCTAATGCACCTTGACCTGGAACCCGAACCGGATGGGGTTATCGAAACATCCGATGAATTTATCAGCTGGTTCACGGACTACCTGATTCCAATGGGCCTGGAGCAGTTGACGGAACAGTTCGGGCTGACCGATGCCGAAGCCGAAACGGCTATCTGCGACCATGTACGGCTGTGCTACGACGTATGCCATTTTGCGGTTGGCTACGAGCACCCGGCCGATGTACTCAATAAACTCAGAAACTACGGACTGCGGGTCGGTAAAATCCAGATCAGTGCGGCTTTGAAAGCAGAATTTCCAACCGACGCCGAAGGACGCCAAGCGGTGCGGCAGGCGTTTGCCCAGTTCAACGAGCCTACGTATCTGCACCAGGTTGTGGCCCGCACAACGTCGGGTGAACTGCTTCGATTTCGGGATCTGCCCGAGGCACTGGCGGCTTTTACCGACGAGCATGTGGAATGGCGGTCACATTTTCACGTACCGATCTTCGTGGAAGGCTACGGCGTACTGCAATCAACCCAGGATGACATCCGGGACGTACTGAACCTACAGACCGGGCGACAGTTTACCAATCAGCTGGAAGTTGAAACCTATACGTGGGACGTTCTGCCAGTTGAATTAAAAGCAGATATTGTCGATTCGATTGAACGGGAAATGAAATGGGTATCGACGACAGGATTACAGCCGGTTCGCCAGGCATATTGACACCCTTTTCTCGGTAATCATACGTATCCTGTCAAACCGGCAAATGGCTCAAACTATATGCAGAAGACCGTAGTACTCAACGTAGTGGGGCTGTCGTATTCGCTAATTGGTGAGCACACACCCTTTCTGAAACAGTGGTTTGCCCGTAAACACCAGGCCACCATCGACCCCATGCTTCCGGCCGTAACCACGTCCGTTCAGTCGACCTACGTAACCGGCAAATGGCCCAGTGAACACGGCATTGTGGGCAACGGCTGGTATGACCGCACGGACGCTGAGGTAAAGTTCTGGAAGCAGTCAAACAAACTCGTGCAGGGCGAAAAAATCTGGGACCGCGCCAGGAAACTCGACCCAAGTTTTACCGTTTCCAAAATGTTTTGGTGGTATAACATGTACTCCACCGCCGACTTTTCGGCTACGCCCCGACCCCAGTACCCCTCTGACGGACTGAAACTGCCCGACTGCTATACGCACCCCGGCGACCTGCGCGACCGCTTGCAACAGAAACTTGGCCAATTTCCCTTATTCCAGTTCTGGGGGCCGGCCACCACCATTAAATCGACCCGCTGGATTGCCGACGCGTCGATGCTGGTAGATCAATGGCATAACCCGACCCTGACGCTTATTTATTTGCCCCACCTGGATTATTGCATCCAGAAATATGGACAGGATTTCGGGAAAATCGCTACCGACCTGCGGGATATTGACGACGTGTGCCGCGACCTGATTCAGTTCTACGAGCAGCAGGGTGCCGAGGTGATTGTGCTGTCGGAATACGGCATCACCAATGTCAGCAAGCCTATTCACATAAACCGGATTCTGCGTGAAGCGGGCCTGATTCGCTACCGCGAAGAACGCGGGCTGGAACTGTTCGACGCCGGGGCCTCACCCGCTTTTGCCACCGCCGACCACCAGGTTGCCCATATCTACGTTAACGATCCGGCCCGGACCCCCGGTTCGGTATACGAGAAAGTCAGGTCTATTCTGGAAAAAACGCCGGGCATCGAACTCGTCCTTGATAAAACCCAGCAAAAGGCCTACCACATGGACCACGAGCGCTCCGGCGATTTTGTCATCATGTCCGACGCTGACAGCTGGTTTACGTATTACTATTGGCTCGACGATGCCAGAGCGCCGGATTTTGCCCGGCTCGTGGCCATCCACCAAAAGCCGGGCTACGATCCCGTTGAGTTGTTTATGGACCAGACCAACCCGCTTATTAAATTAAGGGCAGGTTATAAACTAGGACGAAAGATGCTCGGGTTCCGCTATCTAATGGACGTAATTTCGCTGGATGCCACGCTGGTCAAAGGTTCACATGGTCGCATAGGAACGGCGCGGGAGCACCACCCCGTATTTGTTAGCAGTCGTAACGTTGGGCAGTCGCTGGAGGCAACAGCGGTGTATGACCAGATCTGGGCAGCGATGACGGCGGGTGTAACAGTCGGGTAAATATGTTGGGCTACAGTTTAAGACGTATAGCCGGAATCAGTTCGGCATTGGTTGCCCTGCCCCTTTTGGCGAATGAACGCTTGGAAATTTCCCAAAATTGATGAATTTAGAGGTATGAAAGCACTTTGTACGCTTTTGCTGCTGGTTGCAGCCTGCACGTCACACCGGCCGGCCAAAGTAACAGTTCCGGTCGATGAAGCCGAATATTATCAGCCCAACAAGCCGGAATACGCCATCCACAAGCAGCTCCTGCCCGACCCAACCGGTGGTCTGGGTCATTCTCAGGACCCCGACATTCGCGTGACGGATATTCGTCTGACGGCCAGTTACACGGTGCTCTATATGACGTATGGCAAAGACCCCAACGACCGCAACAACTCCTTCTTCGGAACCAGCGCTATTTCCTTTAACCCAAAGGCTGTGCTGGCAACGTCTGACGGCAAACGCACCTACAAACTGGTAAAAACAGAGGGCATTCCTATGTCGCCGGATACACGCGAGATCAAAAACGATGAACGGGTTCGGTTTGTGCTGTATTTCGAGCGGTTAGATCCGGACGTTCGGTCGTTCGACCTGTTTGAGTGTAAGAGTGATAACCAGAACTCCTGTTTTAACGTAGCGGGAATGACGCTGGACAATCCGGCGGATGCAACCACCCACCAGCCGAAGTAAAAAGGCAATTTTACAATTCCTACACACCGAAACGCCCGGACCAGCCGTTAGAAGGGTTTATGGTATCCTGTAGTTTTAGTGAATGTATGCCCTTTCTTTCTTCCTCTACCAACCGTTTACGACTGCCTACGTCTCTTGTTCTTCTCGGTATTTTCTTGATAGCCAGCTTATTGACACTCGCGCAGGTCAATTTGAAATACCGAATGCTAACCGGTTATACCGTGAGCAAGGAGGCTGCCCTTAACAAGAGCAAGCCCACCCTGTTTGTATTTGAGCAGCCCGAAACCTTTGGACAGGTATTCCAGCCAGCCGAACCAGGCAGCGGGCATTCTGACCGGAGCCGTGCGACCGAGCCGGCCCCTAATTTCACCCGGGAAATGCTTATCGGCGTGGTCATTCCGCCGACCAAAACACCCCCTAAAATATCC
>DATHAW010000010.1:0-2826 GCA_035296465.1 Spirosoma sp. | reverse complement strand
CAAAAAGCCGGAGATACCGGCTTTTTGCATTTACTTCTCCCCCACTTAATCTTATTGCGAGGTCGTATAAAAGACGATCAGCTTTATACTGGCCTTGCCATCCAGCACCATTCGCCAAACCCGGTCGGTGAGGTACTGCTGGGTTGCGTTGGTACGTCCGCTAGCCGACGAACTTGGGAATAATTGCCCACCCGGTGTCAGCAGCACTAAACCCGTATTGGGGGTAAGACCGGAAATGATTGACTGGAAATATCCGCCCATTTCAAACGTATAGCTATTCATACGCGTATCCCGATAGACTTCCTGTGTGCTGATGAAACTGTTCGCGGTTCGGTCGATTGGACCACTTGACGGTACGATGAACGGAAAACCAGCGTTTGGAACCCGCCGTATCCTGTTCTTTTCGTCGACTTCAGTCAGCACCAGAATGGGCGGTATGTACACATTCACATCCCTGGGATTGGTGGGCGTGATAATCAGGTCGGCCCGGTTAATGGCGACCCGGCCCGTTTTTGCCAGATTTGTTAGTGTCGGAAAACTTAGCTTGGTGGTTACGCCCGTAGCCGGCTGCACAAAGGTGCGTTCGCCCATAGCAGAAGCAGCCAGCGCTCGCTCCGGTTGCAGCGTGGCTAAGGGCGTTCCGGCGCGGTCGGTTGTGATCTGGTTGAAGCGTTTGCCGTTGAGCAGAAAGCCCTGGGCTTTAGCGGTGCGCTCACCCACAACGTGATAATAGACCACCACGGCCGAACCCGTTGAGAAACCCAGCATGGCCGCCTTATCTGTGCTGGTAGTCGTAAGCATCAGACCGCGCGGGATCCGTGCCCGAAACAAAGCCAGGTTAGCCACCTTCCCTGCATCGGTATTGGCCAAGGCAATTAGTTCGCGTCCAAACGCATCGGGCAGTGGCAACCGGAATGACAGTGAGTCGGTCGTATTAGGCCTGGGCCGAATGACCTGCCGAATCAGGGGCTGCGCATCAGCCCGCGCCGTGCTGCTGATGTCGTAATTTAGGGTTGATGTCAAGCTATCGCTCAGGCGGTACACCTGCAATTCCTGAGTCTGTAAGGTATCGCCGTAGTAAAGCCGTTCATAGTCCAGAAACAAGCGGGTCGAATCATACACAATTCGGTCAGCAGCGGTAACATTGGTTGTCGATGAGTCAGTGACAACAAAGTCGCGGAAGGACGTAAGCTGGACAAACGCCCTCGCCTGTACTTTTCCGAACACCGGATCGCTATAGCGACCAACCATCAGGTTACTTTGATCGTTACTGCGAACAGAGTCTAACAGGATGGTTTCGCGTACAATGGTCAGCGTATCGCTGTAGGCGACATCGACTGGTGTGGTAGGTGGTAAGCCAATTTCTTTGGGTTCTTCGCAGGCCAGCACGACCGCTACCGCCCCTGCCAGTAGACTTAGTCTACCCAGCCAGTTGCGTGTAGAGGTTGTAATAGCGTTCTGCGACATCTTCATCTTCGGCAGCATCAAATTTATGTTCGGGTAAATCGGTTAAAATGGCGTTCAGGCTCTCGCTCGACTCTTCTTCGGCCCGCACAACGGCATCGGCATACGTACAGCCGATGCGGATGAATCCGGGAAAATCGGCGGTTTTCAGCTCATTGAGCATCGAATCGTCGATATCCATCATCCGGGCTTTTTCAATGATGTCGCCCTCGAACCGGTGCTCAAACGAGTTGTTGTATACCGTAAAAACCGATTTGGCGTCTTTGAACATCGGATCGTTTTTGTACGTCGTTTTGAGGTACAGAGGAATCAGAGCCGTCATCCAGTCGTTGCAGTGGACGATATCGGGCGCCCAACCGAGTTTCTTAACCGTTTCGAGCACCCCTTTGCAGAAGAAAATGGCCCGCTCGTCGTTATCAGCGTAGAAGCGGTTCTCTTTGTCATGGAAAACGTACTTCCGCTGGAAATAGTCTTCGTTATCGATGAAATAGACTTGCAGTTTAGCCGTTGGAATCGAGGCCACCTTAATAATCAGGGGTTTTTCTTCATCACCCACGGCAATGTTGATACCCGACAACCGTACTACCTCGTGTAACCGGTTTTTACGCTCGTTGATCAATCCAAAACGCGGTACCAGAATCCTGATCTCCATTCCACGCTCCTGCATGGCCTGAGGCAGTTTGCGAACGAAATCGGCGACATCGGATGTTTTCAGGAAGGGATTAATCTCGCTGGCAACGTAGAGAATACGTAGTTTGCTCATAGAAACGGCTGGGGTGTAACGGTTGATTTACCTAAAAATTTACAAAATTAGGCAATTTTTTCTCACACCTCAATACAATTTGCCCAAAAAAGATGGGGATCACGTATCATTGCAGCCAATTACCAAGCCCACTTCTGTGATCAGTTTCGACACCACTGCGGCCCTGCGCCAGCACCTGGCCCCCCTCCGTTCGGGTCAGCTCATTGGCCTTGTACCGACAATGGGTGCTCTGCACGAAGGCCACATGAGCCTTATTGAAGCGGCCCGGCAGGCGAATGATCTGGTTGTGGCCAGCGTTTTTGTAAACCCGGCCCAATTCAACAACCCCGACGACCTTGCCCGCTACCCCCGTGCCCCCGACGATGACTACCGGATGCTGGAAGCGGCTGGCTGCCACGTTGTGCTGGCCCCGTCTGTAACAGAGATGTATCCTGACCCACCCACCCTGCGGCTGAACTTCGGCGAACTGGAAACGGTCATGGAAGGATCCTTCCGGCCTGGTCATTTTAATGGCGTGGGCATCGTGGTTGCCAAGCTCTTCAACATTGTGCAGCCCCAACGGGCTTACTTTGGTCAGAAGGATTTACAACAGGTGGCGG
>DATHAW010000009.1:0-4994 GCA_035296465.1 Spirosoma sp. | reverse complement strand
AAGCCCTAGACGCAGGCCACACGGTTCGGGCGCTGGTGCGTAATCCGCAGAAAATGTCTATCAAACACCCCAGACTGATTCTCATTCAGGGAAGCAGTCTTGATGCTGCTAAAGTCAACGAGACCATCACGGGATCGGATGGGGTCATCAGTGCGCTCGGGCAGGGAAAAGACAGCCCGGCCGATCTGCAAACCCGGTCCACCCAACTGATCATCAACGCGATGAAACAACGTAGTCTGCGTCGGTTAGTCAGCCTGACAGGCGCGGGCGTTCGTGACGCGGCTCATGACAAGCCGGGTTTCGTGGACAAAGCCATCGTGTTTATTATGAAAAACGTGGCGGGTTCGGGTGCCCGCAATGCGCTGTCCGATGGAATTAGCCACGCAGACCTCATCCGCGCAACCGACCTCGACTGGACTATCGTGCGGGGGCCAATGCTGACCGACGACCCGGCCAAAGACAACTATCAGGTCGGTTACGTTGGCACCGTGCCGGGCATTAAACTTACCCGTGCCGACCTCGCCGATTTCATGCTGAAGGAATTTGAACAGGCTAACTACGTCCGCGATATGCCGTTTGTGACCAACGGATAGCGCCATTGGGTGGTTTTCAGTAAACAGTAAGCAGTCAGCCGTCGTTACTGGTCAGGGATACCTCTGCTTTTGTAATTTTGTGCGCTTACTGATTCCCCCTCATGCTCAATACTAATTCTTTGCTAACGACCAATCCGTTTCAGTCCTTTTGGTGGGCTGGTTACGAATGTACGGATCAACTTAATGCCTTCGGTAATCGGGTCGATTTCCTGCCCTTAACGGGTCATCTCCCGTTGTTGAAGGAGGACTATGAACTCCTCAAACCATTCAACATTGGCACCGTCCGGGAAGGAATCCGGTGGAGCCAGGTCGAGAAAAGGGCGTATCAATATGACTGGCGGGTAGTAGAAGCTATGCTGGCTGAAGGGCATCGGCAGGGCATTCAGCAGGTATGGGATTTATGCCATTTCGGCTACCCCGACGACCTGACCCCCCTACACCCCATGTTTGCCCGCCGGTTTGCCCACATGTGCCGGGCGTTTGTGACCTTCTACCGCGACCGCTACCCCGACGATACGCTGATTGTAACCCCCATCAATGAGGTAAGCTTCATGTCGTGGCTGGGAGGTGATGTACGTGGCACGTCGCCCTACTGCATCAGGCAGGGCTGGGAGGTAAAAGTTGGGCTGATGCGGGCCTACATTGAGGGCGTAGCAGCCATGCGCGAAATGGACCCAACAATCCGAATTCTGACGACCGAACCGCTGGTAAATGTAGTGCCACCGCTAAATGCCACAAGGCGGGAAATTCAGGATGCGGCTAATAACGACGTTATTCAGTTTCAATCCGTCGACATGCTGGCGGGCCGACTGGCTCCTGAACTGGGCGGCTCACCCGATTACCTGGATATTTTAGGCTTTAATTATTATTACGACAACCAGTGGATTGTTGGCACGAGCACATTTCTGCCCTGGAACGAGCCCGTTCCCGATCCACGCTGGGTACCGTTCCGACAGTTACTGATGAAGGCCTACCGGCGATACAAGCGTCCTATGGCCCTCACCGAAACCAGCCATCCGGGCATTGATCGGCCTTTATGGATGGACATGATTGGGCGGGAGTGTGCAGCCATCATACAGGCAGGCGTACCGTTGTGGGGTGTCTGCCTGTACCCAATTGTTGACCGTCCCGACTGGGATCACCTCGACAACTGGCACCGGGCTGGCTTGTGGGATGCCGACCTGACCGTTGAGCCACCCGGCCGGGTGTTGTATCGTCCCTACGCCGATGCATTGATGCGGGCGCAGACTGCGGTGTGGGAAGCGTTTCCTGAGCAGGTTTACTTGTGAGCCTGCGCCCGTATCAGTATCTGTCAGCCACGGCACTTTTTTGGGGCGACGTACAACGATTCAGACGCATTTAGGGTCCGTTTGTAAAATAATCACCTAATGAAACGAGTTATTGCCTATTTCTCGCTGTTGATATTACTACAAACGGGTTGCGGAGACGATGTACTACGGGGAACCAAGCCGCTTGATCTCAAAGCATTTCGATTAGAAGCTCCTGAAACATGGAAGGCCATCGCCGATCAGGGGTACGATTCGCAGGTTGGTCGCCTTACCAACGGCAGAGACGTGCTAGCGTATGATTACGGCTGGTATTCTTACACCTTGCGAAACGAAACATCAGCGACGCATCTGCGCACCGTTACAACCATCGATGGACGTTCGGCTCTAATCGTTCGTCCTAAAAAGACAGGTCAAGGACTCATTGAGCTTTATGTGGAAGTAGACAGTCAAAATCGGCTGAGCCTGACTGGCCGTGACATTCGCGACGAGTCAACTGTCATTCGGATGTTTGAATCAGTCCGGTTTTAAACGATTGACTCAACGCATACAGACAGCTACTTGACAAGGCTGGGGTGCTCCTGAAGTATCCGCTTCCACACCTCGTATCCACTGGGTGACAGGTGTAGACCGTCATTTTCAAAGAACTCTGAGCAGGGCCGCCCGGTCGGGTCGAGCAGGGGAGTTGTCATGTCGACAACCTGATAGTTAGGGTATTTGACGATCTCCTGCTTAATCAGATCATTCGTATACCTGATTTCTGAAACTCTTTCCCAACGGGCAGGGCTGACTTTAATGGATAAAAACGCGAGCTGTACGCCAGGAAGTTGTCGATGCATTTTTTGGGCGAACACACTAAAGAATAGACATACCTCCTCGGGGCGCCGTCCCTCGCCGAGGTCGTTGTCGCCCGCGTAAAACACAATAGATTTAGGTGCTGTTGGAACAACGAGTCGTTCGAAAAACCAGGCGCAGGCAGCCAGCGTTGAACCACCAAAACCCAGATTCAGGGATTGTATATTGGGGAAGTCGGTGGCTAGCGTGGTCCAGTGCCGGATGGATGAACTACCATAAAAAACAACCGGATGAGAACCGGTTGGCTGTTGACTGTATTGTCTTTCGAGTTCGTTAATTTCGTCTTCGTACCAGGTCATAGTAAATAATGCAGTGGCCAATTCATTGGCTGGTCAGCATCTAGTGTACCTAAAAGACTAGTTCTGGTTCCTGATTGTTTGCGCAACAACCCGACTTTCTATGTCAGAGGCCATCCAGGTACGGATAATGCCGGCCAGCGGCCGAAACTCAACCAGAAACCCATCGTGCCCATACAGCGAGTCAATCTCTTCGTAGGTTGCGTCGGGAATATGGCGGGCCAAAAATTGCTGTTCCGTGGGTGGAAATAGCAGATCGGAATGAATACCAACCACCAGTGTCCTCGCTTTGATTCTTCCTAGTGCATTCAGAATACTGCCCCGGTTGCGGCCCACGTTGTGCGAGTCCATCACCTTCGTTAATATCCAGTAGGTAAACGCGTTGAAACGCTCGGCCAGCTTCTCGCCCTGGTACCGTTGATAGCCAGCCGCTTTGAAGCCGTCGGTCTGTTCGTTATTGTCCAGCGCCTGGGTAAATCCGTACGTATCGTAATTACGGTATGAGATCATAGCCATTGCCCGAGCCGCTTTCATGCCTGCTGCGCCCGAGTCGTCGCGTCGTTCGCCCCAGGTTGGGTCCGCTTCGATGGCCATCCGCTGCGATTCATTGAAGGCGATACACCAGGGCGACGCCACCGCACTGGCAGCAATCACGATCAGGTTCCTGATTAAATCGGGCTGCAAAATGGCCCATTCGATAACCTGTTCACCACCGACCGACCCCCCAATGCCCGTATGAATCGTACTGATGCCCAACTCCTGCCGCAGCAGATCGAGTGCGCCTACCATGTCGCGAATCGTGATCGTGGGGAAGTCGTGGTAATACGGTTCGCCCGTTTCGGGGTTGATTGAAAGCGGTCCCGTCGAACCGTAGCAAGAGCCCAGCACATTGGCGCAGACGATAAAATCGGCCCTGGGAGAGGTGCCGCTGGTATCGAAGTGTTTACCCGGACCAACCAGACCGCCCCACCAGTCGCCCGCGTCAGCGTTGCCTGTCAGGGCATGGCACACCCACACCACATTGGATTGCTCGTCCAGCGTCCCGTACGTCGTGTAGGCGAGCCGAAAACCCGGCAGGCTCCCACCCAACTCAAGCGGGAACGAATATTTATAATCGAAATACTGAAGGTTCAAGAAACAGGTTCATTTGTAATTAGGGGGTTTGCAGGAGCGCCCGGGCCCCTACAAACCCCCTAATCAGTTAAACCAATGCTACTTCGGCAATCTGGGCAAATGCCTGCTCGAAGTCAGCTTTGATATCGTCGAGGTACTCGATACCAGCCGAGACCCGCAGCATCCCCGGCGCTACGCCCGCGCTGGCCTGGTCCTGCTCACTGAGTTGCTGGTGCGTGGTTGATGCCGGGTGAATAATAAGCGTTTTGGAGTCGCCAACATTGGCCAGGTGACTAACCAGTTTCAGGCTGTTCACAAACTGGTCGGCGGCTTCTTTACCCCCCTTTACCTTGAAGGAAAATACGCCCCCAAAGCCCCGTTTCAGGTATTTCTTAGCCAGATCGTGGTATGGACTACTCGCCAGACCGGGGTAGTTGACCAGTTCAACTTGTTCGTGCGCTTCGAGCCACTGCGCCAGGGCAAGGGCGTTCTGCACCGTACGATCTACCCGGAGCGACAGCGTCTCCAGCCCCTGCAGCAGGAGAAACGAGTTAAACGGGCTGATGGCCGGTCCCCAGTCACGTAATCCCTCCACGCGGGCGCGGATAATGAACTGAATGTTGCCGAACGGCCCGTTTACGCCAAACACGTCGCTGAACACCATGCCCTGATACCCTTCGGAAGGTTCGCTGAACTGAGGAAATTTACCGTTGCCCCAGTTGTAGTTACCGCCGTCGACAATGACTCCACCGATGCTTGTACCATGACCGCCAATCCACTTCGTGGCCGACTCAACCACTACGGCCGCGCCATGTTCGAGGGGCCGGAACAAGTAGCCCCCTGCCCCAAAC
>DATHAW010000008.1:0-5792 GCA_035296465.1 Spirosoma sp. | reverse complement strand
AAGGATGTAGACAACTGAACGGGCCGCTATTACAGAACCGGTTATCTTTGGTAAGCCCCGGCGCTACGCGCCTGAATCCAACTTCGAAAAAGCATGAAGCATTATTTACATATCCTGTTCCTGTTTGGTAGCCTGATTACTCGTGGACAATCTGCCCAGCCCGACAGCATCACCCTGCCCAAACAGCCGCTCATGATTGTAGGTGGCAACCTGATCGACGTTGAAACCGGTAAGGTGCGCGAAAATGTCAGCGTGCTGATCGAGAACGAGATTATACGGAAGATTGGCAGGAATTTAAACGTACCGGCCGGAGCCACGATCGTCGACGCCAAAGGCAAATGGCTGTTGCCCGGCCTGATCGATAGCCACATCCACCTGTTTCAGTCCGGAGGGCTCTACACCCGCCCCGATGGCGTCAATCTGACCAAATACCGATCCTATGAAACCGAACGGCAATGGTTGCGCGACAACATGGGCGACCTGCTTCGCCGGTATCTGGCCAGCGGTATCACAACAGTAATTGACATTGGCGGTCCGCTCTATCAGTTTCCGTACCGCGATCGGTTCAACAAACAGTATACAAGTCCGGGTATTCTGATGACGGGGCCACTGGTATCGACCTA
The DNA here is from genome assembly GCA_035296465.1 of Spirosoma sp. Taxonomy (GTDB): domain Bacteria; phylum Bacteroidota; class Bacteroidia; order Cytophagales; family Spirosomataceae; genus Spirosoma. The sequence continues at coordinate 5,169 of DATHAW010000008.1, read as the reverse complement.
CCAGCCCCCGCCTTTCAACGTTGAAGACTCGCCTATCATCAAAGCGACAACACCCGAAGAAGCCCGGGAGCTAGTGCGTAAACAGCTACCCGCCAAACCAGATTTTATCAAAATCTGGTTTCTGATTCGGGGTGTGAGCAAGTCGGGGGAGGAGTTGATTCCGGTTGTGCAGGCCGCCATTGACGAAACCCACAAGAATGGACTAAAACTCGCCATTCATACGCAGGAATTGCTGGCCGCCAAGCTAGGCGTGAAATATGGCGCCGATTACCTGGTTCATAGTCCGGAAGATGGTATCATGGATGAAGAACTGATTGGCCTGATGCAGAAAAATAAGGTCAGCTTTTGTCCGACAATGATCGTCAACCGGGGTATTAGCCGGTTTTTCTCTGATAGTCGAAAGCCTACGGCTTACGAATTTGCCCAGGCCAACCCCTACGTACTGGGAACCCTGCAGGACATAAAGCATATACCGGAGCCGGACCTGCGCAAACGCTACGAAGATATCCTCACTAGTCCGGCTTATCAGACGCGCCTGGCAAAAATTGACTCCATAAAACGAATTAATTTGAAGAAGGTCCTTGACGCGGGTTTGAACGTAGTCGTTGGCACAGACGCCGGTAACCCTGGTACGTTTCATGGCACCTCCTACATCGATGAAGTAAAGGCAATGCAGGCGGCTGGCCTATCTAACCTTGATCTTTTAAAAGCAGCAACCATTAATGGAGCCCGGATTTTCGGGAAACAAGCGCAGATTGGTAGTCTGGCCGAAGGTAAGCTGGCCAATCTGTTGGTGCTGAACCAGAATCCCCTGACCAACATCGATGCAATTATGCGTATTGAAACGGTTGTCAATCGTGGCTACGTAACAACCCCCGCGCAATTGCTGCCCAATTCACCCACCGACCTCGCGCAGCAGCAGCTTAACGCGTATAACACCCGGGACATCGACGCTTTCCTGGCACCTTATGCCGACGATGTTGAGATTTACGACTTTCCGGAAAAGCTGCGGTACAAGGGCAAAGAGACAATGCGAAAGCAGTACGGCAGTATGTTCGAACAGACAAAAAATCTGCACTGTGAACTGGTGAATCGTATTGTGCTTGGCAATACGGTCATCGACCACGAACGGGTTACCTATGGGCCAGACAGAAAACCCGTTCAGGCGATAGCGATCTATAGAATTGAAAACGGTAAAATAAGGAAGGTGTATTTCACCAGGTAACTGACAACTGTTTAATCTTCACTGTCATGTTCATTCGCTTCTATTCACCAGACCGGAACTTCGCGGTATTGTGCGGGCATACATGATTAACCATGTGCAGTTAGGAGCCGATGAGTTGTTACCCACTTTCCCCTTTCCACCGGCGGCCGAACAAACGTTGTTTTTTTACCCACGCGATCTAATGACCCGGTTTAGCCATCGTACCGGACAGACTGAATCTCAGCCAAGTAGTATCATTGTTGGGCCGCAGGTATCTCGGGTCAATATAACGATGGGCCGTAATCTCCTGGTAATCGCCGTATTCTTTGAGCCAGGGGGCTTACATCGGCTGCTGCGAATTCCCATGAACGAATTGTTTGATTATCCGTTGGATACGTCGTTGATATGGGCCATCGATATTCGGGACGTAGAGGATCGACTGCAGGAAACGGATAACTACGACCAGATGCACAAGATTGTGGAAGCGTTTCTATGGCAACGACTCGCTCAAAAAGGGCTGGAGCGCCATCCGATTGATGCTGCCTTCCAGCAGATGTTAAACCCGGCCCGGCCTGTCTCACTCGATTACCTGGCTGATCAGGCCTGTTTAAGCCCGCGACAATTCGAGCGCAAATGCCAGGAACGCCTGGGGTTGGGGCCAAAAACGTTCGGCCGGATTATACGCTTCAGTAAAGCATTCCGGCTGAAAGAACAGCGCCCGGATATAGATTGGCTCGACGTAGCATTACAATGCGGCTACTATGATTTTCGGCATATGCTGCGCGATTTCAACCAATTTGCGGCTTCTACACCCACACTGCTTTTGCGGGAAGAAACGCAGACGCAGATTCGCCCCTATACCTCGGTACAACTGTGATCAGGTAGAATTAAGATGTCGGTTTTTTACACCAAATGATCCCTCCACTGGCCATAGTTTTGTCACACACTAAAACTATATCAGCCATGAAAAAAATCATTTGTCTAGGATTATTGATGGTATCGATCAACGTAACGTTTGGCCAGCAAAAGGCAACGCCCGCCGATGAACAGGGGGTGCGTAAAACGATTGATGCCATGATGAAAAGCTGGAGCAATCACAATTATAATGACATTGCTACCTGGACAACGCCGGATGTCAACTGGGTTAATATTGTTGGTATGAGGTGGAAAGGACGCGACGAAGTCAGGATCGCCCATCAGGCCTTTCACGACACTATGTTCAAAAACACGCCCTGGACTATTAAAAACGTAGACATCCGGTTCATTACGCCCGATGTAGCTGTAGCACATTTGCTATCGCATATTGGGGCCTTTTATCCGCCAGATGGTATCGATCACGGTGGAAACAAACGCCCGGAAGCCGATGATATGGCAACGTTGGTTTTTGTTAAACAACAGGGCAACTGGTTATTGACTGCTGGGGAAAATGTGGTTGTCGATGCTGAGGCAGCCCGAAATAATCCGGTTAGTGCCAAACGTTAATAACATGGGGTATGAGAATCGCCAGGTTTTCATACCCCATGTTATTCAAATAAGCATAGCGGCACGAATTGCACATGGCGAAAAGGCTCAATACGCTTTTAGACTAAGGTCCAGGCTTTTGATCTGGTGGGTTAGCGCTCCGCAGGAGATGAAATCTACGCCGGTTTCGGCATAGGCCCGCAGGTTGGTTTCGTCGATTCCGCCTGATGCTTCGGTCGTAAAACGGCCATTGATGAGCCGCACCATATCGCGGATACCAGTGGGCTGGAAGTTATCTAACAGAATTACGTCAACCTGCCCTACGCGCAGCACTTCCTCTACTTCTGCCTGGTTGCGGGTTTCAATTTCAATGCGAAGCTGGCGGCCCGTTTCGTTCAGGTACGTAACGGCTTTGGTAATGGCGGCTTCGATGTTACCGGCATAGTCGACGTGGTTATCCTTTATGAGGATCATGTCGTACAGGCCGAAGCGATGGTTGACGGCCCCACCAATTTTGGTCGCCATTTTCTCACAAATGCGGAAGTTGGGCGTGGTTTTGCGGGTGTCCAGCAACTGGGCCCGTGTGCCTTCGAGCAGGTTGACCAGTTCGCGGGTGTGGGTGGCAATGCCGCTCATGCGCTGCATGCAGTTGAGCACCAGCCGCTCGGCCGTGAGGATATTACGGGCATTGCCGCTTACGGTCAGAACAATGTCTCCGGGCTGGATAGGGGCACCATCAGGAATCAACACCTCAACAACAAAATCGGGGTCTACCTGGGCAAAAATGGCCTGCGCCACGTCGACGCCCGCCAGCACACCGGCCTCTTTCACCAGCAGCCGGGCGCGTTTCTGCGCATCCGCCGGAATGGTGGAGAGGGACGTATGGTCACCGTCGCCAACGTCTTCGGCAAGAGCTAATTTGATAAATTCGTGCAGATTCATGACGCCAAAGGTAAAGAAAGCCGCCTGAAAAAGGCAGCTTGCTTCACGATAGAGTACCAAAACTGAGTACCGTGGCCTGGGGTGTCAGTTCGTCAGCATCAATTGCCGAATGTATTTTACGGGCGAATTACCGTAACTCAGAAATGTTTCGTTGAATGTTTTCAGCCGGTACGCGTCACCCTTTTTTTGTTTGTAGGCTTCACGCAGGTCGATGATTTCCTTAAAGCCAGTGTAGTAGCTCGTTAGCTGAACGCTGGATACAGTGACCCGCGTCCACTTCTTATCGGCTTCGGCCTGTTGTTGAAACGCTTCACGAGTGAGTAGTTTTATAACGTCGTCGCGAGTTAGTGTACTGGTATGAACACTGTAGTCTACGATGGTGTTGCAAACCGAGCGCAGGTTCCACTTGTACCACATCAGCCATAATTCGGGCTGCTGATTGCCGTAGCCGTTTTCTAACATCATTTGTTCCGTATAGACGGCCCAGCCTTCAATCATAGCTCCGTTAGAGAGTACGGACTTGATTAAGCTCGGTGATTGATTCGCGTAGACGAGCTGTGTATAATGACCGGGAATAGCTTCATGGATGTTTAAAATTTGCAATATATACTGGTTGTACTCCCGCAGGTAACTTTCGGCCTGGTCGGCTGACCAGCCTGCCATACTCCCAACGTTATAGTACGTATTGCCGTTTTTATCGTACGGGCCGGGGGCACTGACCGAGGCTCCAGCTACGCCAGCCATGTAACCGGGTTCTGTACGCACCACCAACGGTTTCGACGGATCGATGTACAGCAGGTCTTTCTCCTTAACAAAGGCTACCAACTTGGGTAATTGTTGTTCAATGGAGGCCTGAAATGCTTCCGGTTTAACGTGCTGAACCGACAACGTGTCAATCATGCGCCGGACCAGATCAAGCGTATCGGCGGGCATCGGTTTTGATCCGAAATAACGGGGCCAGAGTTTTGCGCTTAACTCCGCCATCTGACGGTGAAGGTATTTTTTACGGGTCAGCGCTGACTGATACATCTGTTCCGCCGTATAAATCGATTGAATGTTGTAAGCAAACTTTCGTTCGTAGAGTGCCTTCCCTAAACGGAGTGAGCGCGGGTTTTTATGCGGCAAGGCGTTAAGCCATGCTACGTGGCGTTTGATCGCCTGAGCCGAGGACTGCGCACGACTTAGCATTTGTCGTTGCTCTACAGCCGGGATGGTTGACTTTTTCAGGGAGTCGACAAAATTCGTTTCAATCACCGAAACTCCGCCCAGATGCTGATTGACAGCCAGTTTAGTCAGTTCAACCACGGGGTTCTGTAGCTGCTTTTGCACGGCTTCGTAGTAATCCGGAATTGTCGCCATTTTTTTGTAAAAAGAACGGAGTCGAGTCGCTAATGGCGCGTACGGCTCGTTTAAGATAATGGCAAAGCTACCCGTTACGTTGTATCCTGACGGATCCCACTCATGCGACCGGAGTGTATCGATGTCCCAGCGGGTCGCCTGTAATTGATTTTGGATCAACTGATAATCGATTTGATTGAGCGCCGATAAGCGGTTGATCTCAA
>DATHAW010000007.1:0-4072 GCA_035296465.1 Spirosoma sp. | reverse complement strand
TGCTTATGCCTGTACACTTTAACGTTAAAGTGTACAGGCATAAGCATACAGATACCCCTGTACCTAATCAATTTAAGCGCCCATGTCTTTTAAAACCTGTTCTACTTTTTCGGCAGCTTCTTTCAGCAGCACGGCGGAGTAGACCTTCAGGCCTGATTCGTCGATAATGCGGGCTCCTTCTTCAGCGTTAGTACCCTGTAGCCGAACGATGATTGGAATGGGAATGTCGCCAATGGCTTTATAAGCCTCCACCACGCCCGTTGCTACGCGGTCGCAGCGTACAATTCCGCCAAATATGTTGATCAGAATCGCTTTTACGTTTGGGTCTTTCAGAATGATGCGAAAACCCGCTTCAACCGTTTTGGCATTGGCACCGCCCCCTACGTCGAGGAAGTTGGCCGGTTCGCCACCCGACAGCTTTATGATATCCATGGTGGCCATTGCCAGCCCGGCTCCATTAACCATGCAGCCCACGTTGCCATCGAGTTTCACGTAGTTAAGGTCGTTGGCCGACGCTTCCACTTCCAGGGGATCTTCTTCCTTAAAATCGCGCAGGTTGCCCAGATCAGGGTGACGATAGAGAGCATTGTCGTCCAGGTTCACCTTCGCATCGACGGCCATGATTTTGTTGTCCGACGTTTTCAGCACCGGGTTGATCTCGAACATCGACGCGTCCGTATCGACGTAGGCTTTATAGAGCGACGTTACGAACTTCACCATTTCCTTAAACGCTTCGCCCTCTAGCCCCAGTCCGAAGGCTACCTTGCGGGCCTGAAAAGGCTGCAGCCCCACGGCTGGATCGATCCATTCTTTCACGATCTTTTCAGGCGTGTTGGCAGCCACTTCTTCAATGTCCATACCGCCTTCGGTACTGGCCATAATAACGTTGCAGCCTTTATGGCGGTCGAGCAGAATACCCAGGTACATTTCTTTCGGCTCCGATGCACCGGGGTAAAATACATCCTGCGCTATCAGCACCTTACTGACTTTTTTGCCTTCCGGGCCGGTCTGGTGCGTAACCAATACGTTACCAAGCAGGTTTTTGGCAATATCGCGTACCTCGTCGGCTGATTTAGCCAGGGCCACACCCCGTTGCTCCGACCCAACAATCCGGCCCTTTCCGCGTCCGCCGGCATGAATCTGCGATTTCACTACCACGAATTTGGAACCCGTTTGCGCCATAATCTGCTTGGCGGCTTCAACGGCCTTTTCGGGCGATTCGGCCACGATTCCTTCCTGAATCCGAACGCCGTACTTCTTCAGAATCTCTTTACCCTGATACTCGTGTATATTCATAACAACTGCAACAAGGAGTGTTGTAAATCGTACTTTTGACGGCAAATTAAGACTAAATGATGAATGATGAATGATAAACGATAAATGATGTCTCTTAACATCTCCACTCGCCATTTCGCCATTCATCATTTATCATTCATCGTTTTTTCAAATGCCACTGCTTCAAACCACCAATCTGCGCCGTACCTACGGCAATTTAGCCGTTCTGAAAGGGATCGATCTGACCATTGAGCCAGGCGAGGTAGTGTCTATCGTGGGGGCGTCGGGAGCCGGTAAAACAACACTGCTTCAAATTCTGGGCACGCTCGACCGGCCCGACTCAGGCGAACTGCACATGGCCGGTCAGAATGTTTTTACCCTGAACGATCGGCAACTGGCCCGCTTCCGGAATGAGAAGATTGGGTTTGTTTTCCAGTTCAATAACCTGCTGCCGGAGTTCACCGCCCTGGAGAACGTATGCCTGCCCGGCTTCATTGCCGGTAAAGACGAGCGGGCTGTTCGCTCGCGTGCCCAGTCGCTGCTCGTGACGCTTGGCCTGGCCGACCGGTTAACTAACCTGCCATCCCAATTGTCGGGCGGAGAGCAGCAGCGAACGGCCGTAGCTAGGGCACTCATCAACGATCCTGCCATTGTATTTGCCGATGAACCCAGCGGCAACCTTGACTCGCGCAACGCAGAGGATTTGCATCAACTGTTCTTTCGGCTTCGCGATGAGCTGGGTCAGACGTTTATTATCGTTACGCATAATGAAGCGCTGGCTGCCCTCGCAGATCGCACCGTAACGATTCGGGATGGTGTCATTTTTTAGGTATATATACTTATTTTTCAAGCATTTATTCTGTATCAAATAAAGAATTGATGATTGATTATCAGCTTATTAAGAGTTTTATGTTAAAATTATTTTCTTTGGAAGAATATATTTATCAATTTTTTGTTTTATAATTGTATCGAAAAGAAAAGTTTTTCATAACGTTGAGTAAATCAGAAAGCCAAGCGAGACTCTCTCTTGGCTTTTTTGTTTATAATCACTCATCAAAGCGCGTTTGGCATCACAAGCCTAGCCCCATTGCGCAGGGTTGCACCGGCATAGCCCACCTCAGCGCTGCTCCCGTTTCAACCCGACCGTGCACGCGATGCTGTTTTTTCCAGTCTCGATACGTCTGTGCTTCCCAATCAGCTTAACCATCTTAAGCAAATTTGTTCGCAGTCTCACAGCAGTTGCGCAGCCAGGCCACCGATTGTCAAACGCCCGGCAACGGCCCCATCCGGTCCGAAAACCCGATCAGGTATCAGGGTCCGGCAACTGTCAGGCGTGAAGCCTAAGGATGATATGCCTATACGTACGTCACGGCATACTTCTTCCCCGGCAGCGACCGAACAAAGCCCCGGAACTCCAGGCTGAGCAGGAGCGAGGCCAGCCGACCCATTGGAATCTGGGACTGCCAGCTCAGGTTGTCGATATGCCAGTCTGTTTCCTGACGAAGTAGGGATAGTACCTGACTTTCCTCCCCCGTGACATCGACGGGCAAGGGAGGGGCCTGATTTTTGCGGGGCGTCTGTTCAATGGGGCTGTCCCAATTCAAGGTTTCGATCAGGTCTTTAGGGCTGGTATAAATCTGCGCTTTGTTCTCGCGGATAAGTTTGTTGCAGCCTGCCGAAAAGGCCTGAGTCAGTTGACCCGGCACCGCAAACACGTCCCGGTGATAGTTGTTGGCGTATTCAGCCGTGATAAGGGCACCGCCTTTGGCAGCCGCTTCGACTACGATTACGGCATCGCTCAGACCGGCAATAATGCGGTTTCGGGCCGGAAAAAGGTGCGCATCGGGCTTGGTTCCGGGCTGGCTTTCGGTCAGCAGGCCACCCATATTGAGCATTTCGCCCGCTGTTTTCTGATGTACATTCGGGTAGATAACATCCAGGCCGCTGGCCATGACACCAATCGTCGGCAGGCTATTGGCTAAGCTGGCGCGGTGAGCGGCAATGTCGATGCCGTAGGCCAGACCGCTAATGACCTGAACACCATAGGGCACAAGGGCTTCAATGATGTCGGCGGTAATGCGACGGCCATAGTCGGTAGCCTGCCGCGTACCGACCAAACCAATTGTGCGGGGCGCATTGAGGTTGCCTGATCCCTGAAAATAGAGCAGCGCCGGGGCGTCGTAGAGAGTTTTTAGCCGGGTTGGAAAGCCCTTATCGGTATAGAACAAGGCTGTGGCGCCCATTTTGTCCAGTCGCTGACTCACCCGTTCGGCCTCGGCCAGCACGTCGGATTTAAGAAGGGCGCGCGCCGTCACCTCGCCGATGCCGGGAACCTTCAACAGCCGGACCAGCGGAGCGCGGAAGACGTCGGTGGCTGAGCCGCAATAGCTAATGAGTTGCCGGATGAGAACGCTGCCTACGCCGGGAACAAGCGTCAGGGCAATTTGGTACTGGTTGTCGGTCACAGGGGCAGGCAAAGAAATGCACCGGCTAAAATCCACATTTTTCGCCAAAAAGCAACGGGTCGGCGCAATGAAGTAGGCAGATAGTAAAAGCAGACTGCGAGCCGCTGTACGCTAAGCCTACCTGCGTACCTAATCCAGGCTGTTTCTCATTTGCTGCAAAAATTCCTTTAATTCCATCAGTTTGGCCATAATCCGGGCATTGCCCCGCTTGTTGGCTTCGCGGGTTTTCAGGTACTCACGGGCACCGGGCAACGTATACTTGCGGTGGTTGATGAGATCGAGAATCTCGGTCAGGTGGTCAATGTCGGCCTGTGTGTAGACCCGGTCACCGG
>DATHAW010000006.1:0-3674 GCA_035296465.1 Spirosoma sp. | reverse complement strand
CATCTATAACATCATGAATATGACCGTAATTAATAAAATAAAGGACATCGCCATTCTGAAGGCCACTGGTTTCGACGGTAAGGATATTGTTGCCATTTTTCTATTGCAAGCCATTTTTATTGGCTTCACGGGCGGATTGCTCGGACTGGTAATTGGATTTGGATTGAGTTATCTGCTTTCGATTACGCCGTTCGACGCGGGCGATTTTCTAAGCATCAAAACGTTTCCGGTAATTTTTGCGCCTAAGTACTACGGTATGGGCCTGCTGTTTGGCGTGGTCACTACGGTGCTGGCGGGCTATTTTCCGTCGCGCAAAGCGGCACAGGTTGATCCGGTGTCGATTTTAAGAGGGTAGTTTTTAGTCATGAGTTATAATCGTTCACCGGGTCATAACTCATCACCAATAACACTCATCGCTTTTAACCCATTACGTTCATGCAACCAGTTCTTTCGGCCCAGCACCTCAATAAGTTTTTCTACGATCCGGACAAATTCCAGGTCCTGAAAGATATTACGTTCGACGTGCAGGCTGGTGAATTTCTGGCCATTGTGGGCAAATCGGGCTGCGGCAAGTCCACATTGTTATATCTGCTGTCAACAATGGACACCAACTATGAGGGTCAGGTGGAGATGGCTGGTACGTTGCTGACGGGCCGCAGTCAAAACTTTCTGGCCAAGTTTCGCAATGAGCACCTTGGCTTTGTGTTCCAGTTCCACTTCCTGCTGCCTGAGTTTTCGGTGCTCCAGAACGTAATGCTGCCGGGCCTGAAACTGGGAAAATATCCAGCCAAACAGGTTGAAGAACGGGCCATGGAGAAGCTTAGGCTAATTGGCATGATTGACCACGCCCACAAACCAGCTAGTAAACTGTCAGGAGGGCAGCAGCAGCGCGTAGCTATTGCCCGCGCCCTCATCAACGACCCGACGATTATTATGGGCGACGAGCCAACGGGGAACCTGGACCGGGCCAACTCCGAAAATGTATTCAGCATTTTTCGTGACCTTGCTGCCAGAGGTCAAACAATCATTGCCGTTACGCACGACCCCGATTTTGCGGCCGGCACCGACCGTATCATCGAAATGAGTGACGGACAAATTATCAGCGGCCATGAAAATCAAGTTCGACAAACGCGTTGAAGTGGTGTTCGTGGTCGTTGCTTTGCTGGGCATTGCCGGACGCGAGTGGGTTATACCGCAAATTACCTGGCCACTTCAACTCTTATTATTCAGCCTTTCGCTAGTTATGCTAAATAGCGTCTGGGCCTTTCATTACTGGTTCAACGCCTGGCTGAATCGATGGCTGCCCTTTGAGCGCGACGTAAATAAACGCGTAGCGGTTCAGTTGCTAGGCGGGTGGGGCATTGTCAAAACCGTCCTCATTGGGATAGGTTTGTTCCTAATCAACCACCTGGTACCAGAGTTGTCACAATCGATGAACCGCCTGAATATCGTTGCGCTGGGAGCCGGGGCCTTCCTAGCCAACATTGTGCTGGGGCTTGGCTTCATTGCCAATCATTTTTTTATTCAATGGCAAGCCAATCTGGTGCGGGCGGCCCGGCTCGAAAAAGAGAAAGCCCAGGTGCAGTACGACAATCTGGCTAATCAGCTAAACCCGCATTTTTTGTTCAACAGCCTGTCCTCCCTGGATAGTCTGATTGACGAGAATCCGGCGCTGGCCCGGCGGTTTCTACAACAACTTTCGAAGGTATTCCGGTACGTACTGCAGCATAAAGACAACGAATTGGTCACCCTTGAAACGGAGCTGGATTTTATAAAAAACTACGTCTCGCTGCTTAAAACACGCTTTGAAGGTACGTTCCAGCTCTCGTATCAGATCAGCCCGGATGGGCACGACCGGCAGATAGTACCGGTAACGTTACAAATTCTGATCGAGAACGCCATTAAGCATAATGTCATTAGCGAAGCCAATCCGCTAACGGTGCATATTACCGCCGATGCTGACTGTCTGATTGTATCGAACCCGATTCAGCGTAAAAGGCAGGTGGGTACATCGAACGGGCAGGGTTTGCAGAATCTGGCAATGCTATATAGTTACCTTAGCAAAAACCCGGTGGTGGTGCAGGACAACAACGAAACGTTCCAGGTACAGATACCTCTACTAACGGGCAGCTAACTGGTTATGTGTTTATGGTAAAAACTGAACACGAAACACATCTTCTCCATGACCATTCTGCTTATCGAAGATGAACCGCTCATTGCCCGACAACTTAAGAAGCTGGTTCATGAACTGGAACCAACAGCCCATATCGACGGGCCGCTGGCGAGCGTACAGGACGTTGTCGAGTACCTGCACACCCACCGGCCCGACTTAGTCATTGCCGATATACAATTGGCCGATGGGGTGAGCTTCGACGCGTTCAACCAGGTGAACCTGAACGTACCGATCATCTTTATTACAGCCTACGACGAATACGCTATCCGGGCCTTCAAGCTCAACAGCATCGACTACCTGCTTAAACCCATCGACCCCATCGAATTGAAAACGGCTCTCGCCAAATACCACCGCTGGCAGCCAACTGGCATCGACTTCGCCGATCAGTTCAGAACGTTTTTATCTCAGTTAACTAAGCAGAAAACCGCGTCGCCCTACAAACAGCGGTTCACGGCGCACCACGGCCTCCAGATTGTATCGATACCCCAGGAACAGATCGCCTATTTCCTCCGCGACGAACTTATCTACCTCTACACCACCACCGGACAACGATTGATGACGGATTACCGGACACTGGACGAACTGGATGAACTGGCAGACCCAGCCGAATTTTTCCGTGCCAACCGCCAGTGCCTGATTCACCTCGGCTCCGTAGCAGGCTACCGGTCGCATCATACCGGCAAAGTACAGGTGCTGCTCCAGCCACCAAATGATCGGCTTGAACTGATGGTTAGCAAGGAAAAAGCCGCCCCGTTTCGGCAGTGGTTCGAAGGATAGTCTGTTATAGCTTTTTTAGGATATCATCTGTTTCCCAATCCCAGATACATATCCCGCTCGATATAGTCCCATCCAGCGTAGCATTAGAAAATTCGGTCAATAGCGCAAACTCCTCTAACACATTCGGCATTTGATCTGGGTAACCGGTCCTTTAGCAGTATAACCACTCATCCGCAGTTTTAGACGAAATGGGTAAATTGAGTTGGTATCGTTTTAATATTTTTTTATCTATACGTGGTTAACTTTCAAATTACCCATCTAACTAGTTCAATTATGCATACAATTACAATTAACAAGCTACCCTGGCGAAGCATGTTAACAGGTTCGCTGCTGGCAGGTGGTCTGACCCTTGCAGTTGCCCAGACCAAACCGGCAGCCGTTGTTCTGCCCAATGGCGTCACGCAGGGCGCATCGGTAGAAGGCATCACTGAGTACAATCTTAAAAACGGCCTGAAGGTCCTGCTCTTCCCCGACCCGTCGAAGCCTACGATCACCGTTAACATTACGTATCTGGTAGGATCGCGGCATGAGGGGCTGGGCGAAACGGGCATGGCCCATTTGCTCGAACACATGGTGTTCAAAGGCTCTACCAAACACAAAAACATTCCGGAGGAACTAACCTCGCACGGAGCAAGACCCAACGGCACCACCTGGCTCGACCGCACCAACTACTACGAAACGTTTGCCGCAACGGACGAGAATCTGAAATGGGCACTCGACCTCG
>DATHAW010000005.1:0-5794 GCA_035296465.1 Spirosoma sp. | reverse complement strand
CCATTACGAGCACCTTACCGGCACGGATGACGCCCTTGCCCGCGCCCTTGCTGGTCTGGATGCCGGCATAACCCCTGATTGGCTGGCTATGGACCTGCGCGTGGCGCTGCAGCACCTCGGCGAACTGACTGGAGAGATCACCAGCGACGATCTGCTGGACTCTATTTTCAGTAAGTTCTGTATCGGAAAGTAACACAAGTATTACGTCACTATATCAGGGTAAAACGCACTCGGCATCAGGCGGTTAGCAGCGTAATGACAAACCCGGTAAATTTCCTTTTCTCAGAGTTTACCTGTAACATCATCACTATAGCTTTTAGTGATGATGTTACAGGCCAGCGAAAGGTCCACAGGCCAGTGCCCTTACTGGTAAACTTGGTGGTGAGGAAGGGCTTGAAGGTCATAGAAAAGTAAGAAAGATTGTTTAGTGCCACCCTTCAACCTGGTTACTGCCAACGGCGATTCTTTAGATAAGGGTATGGCCGGGAGATCGTAAACGATCCTTATCCACAATCACTTATCCTGGAGTTTCTTTGCGTGGTTCAGGTATCAAAAAGTGGGAGCGCCCATAAATAAGGCGCTCCCACTTTTTGATTGATTTAATCTACCTAAACTATCAATTCACTCACCATAATCTCCTTGATATACTACACTATCTCAAATCACCCAACCTTGCCAATATCTTAAAACCAAACCCATTGCCCCAACCTATTCCCATCATCCAGATAATTACCACCCACTCAATCAATTGTTGTGTACGCCTTGTCTAATCATTACCCTTACCCACATCACCACTATTACCTCCTCCCATCGCCCAGCTCATTACGTTCCCAACAATGCCTGTCAAACCCACGCTGCCATTTGTCCCATTGCCGTCCTGTACTACGTTATTTTAATGATTCCTTCGATTTGGCTTTAACGTAAAGAAAGAGCGTCTTACCTAATCAGCAAAACCAAAAGTTAGGATTTGGTCCAACATAAAAGCCAGCCTGTTATCAAACATGAATTCCTGTTTGGCCAATGAGAGGGTCTTTTAGTCCATGGGGATACCCATAAGCGGTAAGTGAATGGGATGACGATTAGTTAGACCTGCTAAAGGTAGAGAAGTACATCAGATACAGGGTGGACCGTTACCTTACTCAACGGACGCAAAAACCGGTCCTTTTTTCTGAATAACTCGTTAAGAAATAAGTAATAAACCTACGGGAATGTCACTCAGAGCCATTTAGCCATTGGGTGCTTACCGGCAACCTGGATTATTCGTCTACAAACAAAAGCAAAGCTCAACGAAAATGAAAACAATTCGGACAACAGCCTGGGCACTAACCCTTAGTACGCTCCTGATTGGTGCAACGCCAGCACTAAGTCAAAGCCATCCAACAGAAAAAGGATATGATGGCGATCAGTCTGTGAAGAGTGGTCAACGCGACAACGAGGACAGAGAAACAAATCTTGAGTGGATTGGCTTATTTGGTTTACTGGGACTAACGGGCTTGGTAGGACCAAAGCAACGGCAGGGGCAGCGGGACACAATGGCAAAAAAAGCACTTATCGTTACGACCACTATTGCCACGGCTGCGTTGCTTTCGATGGGAGCACCAGCTGTCAGCAAAACGCTACAGGGGGCTGAAGGCAATAACTCGTCGGTTGCCAGCGATAACAAAGATGACGACACGAGTTATGGTTGGATCGGACTACTGGGCCTGGCTGGCTTGTTAGGTTTGCGAAGAAATAGGCATCACGACAATACCGGGACGGTAAACCGGTAAAGGCATCTATGGATATACACCACTGGTAAACGTGGTGCTCACGGGTCAGGAAACTATTGTTTAAATTCAGATTAGGCTACGCTTAAAATAACCAGGCTTGAGATTAAGCGTAGCCTAATCTGAATTTCCTTTAGTAAGAGTAGCACTTACCTGAACGTAAGTTATGCTACATGCTCATATCAAGTACCTTAAATAGTAGAAAACTCATGGAAAGCCAGGAACCTCAGGAGACTACCCTAGACCAAACCGATTTTGATTCAAATGACTTTGACGGAGCAACGACAAATGATGAAGCCGCTGCAATGGAGTCAGGCGTCGATTTGACTAATGATGAGTAGCATTTCTAGAAGAGCCTATACCTTGCTACTGTTATATAAAAAAACAGTTGGTTTCAACGTATGCAAACGTAAATAAACGAGCCGGAACGTTAGTTAGAACGTTCCGGCTCGTTTGCTTAACAAGCTAAAAACAGGAAAAGCCGAATCGATGAGTGGCTACAATCAACTAATCATCCAGGCCAATTTGGATAGCATCGGATTCGTCAGTCGGCTCTCCCTTGCCCGAAAGTCCACCGGCACCTCCTCCTGCCCCAAGGATGGTTGAATCACCCCCTCGCACATTTGCCTGATCGCCCCCATCACTTTTAGCATCCAATTTTGTGTTGGTCAGGTGGCCGGCGGTCGTTTTGTCTGATTCACTCCGCCAATCTCCCTCGGGTGTTTCAGTTGCCAACTTATCATTAGCCGCGGTATTATTGTCTGAACTGTTGGATGAAATGGCATCCAACCCCTGTGGGTTATAGAACTTAATGGGCGTGTACATCATCATTAATGATTAGTTAGAATTAAAACAGACAACGGGCTGGTGTCATAACTAACTCAATAGATGAGCGAATGGCCTTTTATCAAGCGCTTAATGCTGGGGACTTTACAAAATAGCCGACAGTATTCGGTTAAATAGTTCTATTGGTATGATACTCTGTTAGCCAGCTTAACACAAAAATGACATACCAGGCCACTGCCTCATTAGGACTGTAATGAGGTAAACGACTTAAATACACGGGGGTTGTACAGTCAAAACAGATCACGCTACTGGTTAACTAGTACGGTATAAGTCTATCAAAGGTGTAGTCAGAAGCAACCAAATAAATAGGTTATGCTGATGAGTGTTTGTTTCTATAGACGACAAGGAAAGGCCAGATTAGATTCCTAGCTGACACACGTAGCTGGTTTATGGATATGCCCGTCATTTTTATCGCCAGCGATCAGGTGGATGATCAGTACCTGTACCGACAGGCGTTTGGGGAAGTTAGCCCGACGGCGGTTTTGTATTTTTTTATACATAAGACCGAGTTGGTTCATGCTTTACAGGGGGAAGTCTACCCCAAACCTTCGCTGCTGATCATGGACTGGAATATGGTCAACTGCGACGGGTATGAAACGCTGGCAGTGTTGGCTCAAACGCCCGCCTGGAAAACTATTCCCGTAGTTATTCTGGCCGCTACTGATCGACTTGTCGATGAAGCCAGATGCCAGGGAATCGGCTACGAACTGGTACTGCCAAAAGAAACAAGGTACGATAAGGTAGTTCAACAACTTAACGGCTTACTTCAGGCACTTCTCTGATTGAGGCCATAATAAAGACAAAACAATGGGAGTAATCTGTCTTTGTGGCAGCGGTCCAGCTCTATTTATTGAATTTAAAGCGGTATTTGACTATTCTGACTAACGGGTGTTGATCTGGCCGTTACCTTATTTTTCCCTAACAGGATAGCCATTTTTCTAGCTGATCCGATTCTGACTAAAAATCAATCATGAATAAACATAAGCACGTATGAAAACGCTGCTCTTTATTATGCTAAGTTCAATAAGCACCTTAAACGGCTGTAGTCCGCAATTGTCGGAAAGCCAGATAAAGGATGAACCAGCCGTTACCTCTCTGCAAAAAGCTTCACGGCCTTTGCAAACCGAACAGGACCTGGATGCCTTACTTGCCGCAATTGGCGACTCCCGATACGTTTTATTGGGTGAAGCCTCACACGGAACCGCCGAATTTTACCAATGGCGTGCCGCTATAACCCGACGGCTAATTAAGGAAAAAGGGTTTACACTAGTGACCGTAGAAGGAGACTGGCCCGACGCCTATGCCCTGAATCAATTCGTGCACGGTAAGGGTACGGCTAAAACGGGTGCGGATGCAGTACAGGCTTTCAATCGCTGGCCTACCTGGATGTGGGCGAATACCGAAATCGCTCAACTAGCCGACTGGATGCGCGGCCATAATGCACAGTCTAACCGGAAAGCGTCTTTCTATGGACTGGACGTATATAGCCTATGGGAATCACTCGAACAACTGACGAGTCTGCAATCGACGGACCCGCAAACGGCTGCTTTGGCCCGTCAGGCACTCCAGTGTTTTGATAAGTATAAGGGCGACGAACAAGCATACGCCACGGCAACATTAAAGGGAACCCGTTGTAACAACGCATTAAATCAGTTGCTAAGCCATGTGAAGACCCGCTACGCCACCGACTCTGACACAGCTAAATTTAACATTTTGCATAATGCTCAGGTAGCGGTAAATGCTGAACAATATTATTATACAATGGTGCGCGATGATGCAGAGTCGTGGAATGTCCGTGATCGTCACATGGCTGCTACGTTAGATCGGCTCATGCAGCTGCACGGTCCCGAAAGCAAAATGATTGTATGGGCGCATAATACCCACGTAGGTGATGCCCGCTATACGGATATGGCGAATTATGGCATGGTCAATCTGGGACAGCTTGTACGCGAGTCGCATAAAGCGGAAGGCGTTTACATCGTCGGCTTCGGGACTTACCAGGGAGACGTAATTGCCGGCAGCTACTGGGAGGCACCCCATGAGCGCATGACCGTACCCAGTGCGCAGAATGGCAGCTGGGATGAACTACTACACCGCGTTTCGCCCACTAATAAAATCGTTTTTGTCAGCGAGTTGCGCAACGATCCAGTGCTGACCCAGTCCCGAGGGCAACGTGCCATTGGTGTGGTATATAATCCAGCGCGCGAATCCGGTAATTACGTGCCCACACGCCTGACTGAACGGTATGATGGATTGATTTTTATCGACCGTACGCAGGCACTTACCCCACAACCTAAGCCACTGCTGGGCCGCAAACAACGTAGTGGTGCTCCCGTTGGTGCCTATGCTCTCATCAACGACTAACATTAATGGTTATATAGTACAACCAGCAGCATCGGTTTATCCCGACGTAATGCCATTGATGGGTGGACCGCCTTGGGTTTCACCTACTAATGGAATTATGTCGGGATAAATTTAAAATGACCCAGCTAACTGTCTTAAGCGGGGTCATTGAATTTTCTGTAGAATAGACATACTCCCTTAGTCATCCCACCCGTCAGAATACAGTGATCAACGCTCCTGAAGACCACTAGGAATACAGTATTTGTCTGGAAAAGAACCCCTTATGAATGGGGCCTTATTGCGATCCAGTAGAGGACGAAAAACTTTACTGCTATTGAACTTCAGCTGCCTGACAGGGGTTATTTCCTCAGTGGTATAAACCCGACTGAATCAACAAAAAAGTTATTATCTCGGAACTCTAGCCAGCCGCTAGAGGTTATATACCAGATGGGCCAGGGCACCCCAAGTGAACAGCAATGATCCGCCTTGCAGACCCCTACTGAGCCCTTCTTCGGGTGTTATCCCTTAGAAGCCAGTACTAAAATCACCTTCTTTCACGGCCAGTTTTGAGCAGCATCTTTTAGGAAGCTGTTCTTTCACTGTGAGTAAGCTTGATGAGGTGATACCACGCTTAGGCCAACGGGCCGGGCGCACAGTTCTTTGACAAACGGTCAGCACAACAATATAGGCAGCCACACTACCTTCGGGTAGTCGGTTGAACAAGACAGTAGCTAAAGTTTACTTGGCTACACAATTATTTACGATGGAGAGGTTGATCCTGGCTCAGGAGGAACGCTAGCGGCAGGCCTAATACATGCAAGTCGAACGGTGCCTTCGGG
>DATHAW010000004.1:0-3866 GCA_035296465.1 Spirosoma sp. | reverse complement strand
CAATTTTGGGCTGAGGGTATCCAGCGGCTGGCCAGCTTCACTTTTCGCCCGGTCAGTGGTTTCTGGGTCCCTGTGTTACTAAAAAATGAATGCCTCACCTTTAACAAGCTGTTATGCTAAAACAATTACGAAAATGGGGTGCCCTGGCGTTGATGGCACCCATGCTGCTTTGCCAGCCTGCCGCCACCAATGCTCAAAACCCGGTAAAGAAAGCCGCCAAGCAAGCAAAAGTTTCCCCTGACCTACTGAATATCCTGACCAACCGGGGTGCTCCCACGCCCTTGGGCGAGCGGGGACTTGCGCTACAGAACCCCAACGTGATCGTTGATGAGGCTGTGGCCATTGAGGCCGTAGCCACTGATGGCAACGGGGAGGAGTTACTACGGAAACTCCAGGCCCTGGGTCTGCGAAACGGGGTATTTTTTAAGGGTATGGTGTCGGGATATCTGCCCATCGACAAAATCGATGACCTGAAAAACGTGCCCGGCCTTCAGTTTGCCCGACCCGCCTACGAACCCCAGCACAACGTTGGTGCGGTAACGTCGCAGGGGGACAAAGCCCTGCGGGCCGACGTGGCCCGGCAAACGTACGGTGTCACCGGAGCCGGTTCCAAAGTGGGGATTATCTCCGATTCCTACAATAAACTGGGCGGGGCCGCAGCGGGTGTGGCATCGGGCGATCTGCCGTCCGGCGTACAGGTACTGCTGGATTACCTACAGCCGAGCGCTACTGACGAAGGACGCGCCCTGGCTGAAATAGTCCACGATGTGGCCCCCGGCGCGAACCTCGCGTTTCACACCGCCCAGGGTGGTCAGCCCGTTTTTGCCAAAGGCATTAGGGATCTCGCTGCGGCCGGCTGTAACATCATCGTCGACGACATCATCTACTTTGCCGAACCTTTTTTTCAGGATGGGATCGTGGCACAGGCGGCCGATGAAGTAGTCAAGTCCAATAATGTCAGCTACTTCTCGGCAGCGGGTAACCAGGCCCGGTCGTCGTACCAGGCGGGATACAAGGACTCCGGGGTGAACATACCCAACTACGGCCAGGCGCATGACTTTGGGGGGGGCGACATTCGCCAGCGGATAACGATACCGGCGGGGGGCAGCTTCCGAATTGCGCTCCAGTGGGATGACCCGTTCTTTTCGGTTAGCGGGCCTCCCGGTGCGCAGACGGACATAGATATCCTCGTGTACTCAACCACGACCGGGGCACTGCTGAATGGCTCATTTGGCGACAACCTGGAAGGTGACCCCTTTGAGTTTATTAGCTATGTTAATACCGGCAATGCACCCATTTCCATCGATATCGCGATCGTTAAATACGCCGGGCCTGATCCGGGTATTTTGAAGTGGGTGAACTTCGGCAGCCGGACCGTAACGGTCGAACACGATACCCAGAGTTCAACCCTGTACGGGCACAGCAACTCGGCGCGGGTCATCAGCGTGGGAGCTGCGGCCTACTTTAATACCCCTGCCTTCAACCCTGCCTTGTCTACGGCCGTAGTAGAAGGCTTTTCGTCGGCCGGAGGAACGCCCGTGCTTTTTACAACGACCGGTCAGCGAATCAACGGAGCCGTGGGTGTTACTCGCCAGAAACCAGACATCATCGCTGTCGACGGCGGGAATACGACGTTCTTTCCACCCGCAGGCGGTTTTGAACCCGATGGTTTTCCCAACTTCTTTGGTATCTTGGCGTCTGCCCCCCATGCCGCAAGCGATTTTGAACCCGATGGTTTCCCCAACTTCTTTGGTACCTCGGCGGCCGCCCCCCATGCCGCAGGGGTGGCAGCTCTTATGCAGCAGAAAGCCGCCAATGGCCTGGCTCCGGACCGGGTCCTGTCGCTTATGAAGGCAACCGCGCTGGACATGGATGATCCGCTGACCCCCCACTTCGATGCGGGCTTTGATTTCCGCACTGGGTACGGCTTTATTCAGGCCGACCGGATCCTTCAATCCCTCAGTCAGCCGTTGGCACTAAGGGCGCCCCTCTACGACTGTGCTACGGGGGTGTTCACCTTTCAGGTGAGCAATGCGGCCGTGGGCAAAACGGTCGAATACTACTCGGTGCCGGGCATCACCGACTGGACTACCAACCCCACCCATGTCTTCAACACGGACCTGCGCACGGTGGGCGACGTGAAGCCCTTTACCCTGCGGGCACGTTACGTGGGGGAGCCCGCTTCGGAGGTGACCCTGGAGTGGATACGCCCGGCACCCTGCTCGCCGGGTGCCCGGTTGGCCGCCCGTGAGCTGGACAACGGCCTGCAGGTAACCGTGCTGGGTAATCCGGCTCGAGACGAACAGGT
This sequence comes from Spirosoma sp., assembly GCA_035296465.1. Classification (GTDB taxonomy): domain Bacteria; phylum Bacteroidota; class Bacteroidia; order Cytophagales; family Spirosomataceae; genus Spirosoma. The sequence continues at coordinate 1,558 of DATHAW010000004.1, read as the reverse complement.
CGAGATCGATTTGCGGGGAGCCGAAGGCCAGTCGCTGCTATTACGGATCAGCAATGGCCGGGGCGAGTGGGTTAGCGAACAAACCGTCGAGATGAGTGGAGCCACCCAGCGCCAGCGCGTTTCCATCGGTCGTTCACCGGGCATTTACCTGCTTCATATCGGTACCGATGTCGGACGAAAAACCGTGAAGATTGTTCGACAGTAACCTGGGTTGTTTATTTTCTCCCCGGCAAAAAAACGATCCATCCGTGCTTTTTTGCCGGGGAGCATACTGGCGCAGGCCTGACTAAGTCAGCTTAGTAGCCACTTTGCTGTATTTCTCACGCCAGTGTTTCCAGCGCCGGTGTGACCACAGCCAATCGGCGGGGTGGTGTCGGATGGTTTCTTCCAGCAGGTCGCGATAGCGTTCAAGAATAGCGCCGGGTGGGAGGGTGTCGTATGGTGGTTCGGCAATGAGAGTAAACGTAGCTTCGTAATAACCCCGGCGCAGGCGAACCAATTGTAGGTAATAGACCGCCAGTTTACGGCTGCGGGCCAGCCGCTCCGTGCCGGGAGCAAAGGGCGTGTCGCGGTGCAGAAAGTCCGTCCAGTAAGCTTGCTCTGGCACATCGGGCATCTGGTCGGCTACGAGCGCAATGATACGTGGTATGTCTTTGCGAGCTACCAACTGACGGGGCAGGGTGTTCATGGGTGTTGGCACTGCCCCGAAACTGGATCGCACCAGACGCATCATCTTCTCGAAAAATTCGTTATTTAAGGGCTTGTACACACTATCAACGGGCATATCGTTCAGGACCGACGCAGACGGTATCCACTCCCAGTTTCCCTGATGCGACGCCATGCCGATTACCGTTTGGCCAGCCCGCAGTCGTGTTTGCACCAGTTGGGCGTTGGTGAACCGAACGCGCTGCCGCAGCTCGTCGGCAGAGAGGGCGGGCATCCGGATTGTTTCGACAATCAGGTCCGTCAGGTTGCGGTAGAATCCTCGGGCAACGGCCTGAATTTCTTTGGTTGATTTATCCGGGAAGGATAAGCGCAGGTTTTCATACACCACCCGTCGCCGGTAGCGAAGGACGTACAGCAACAAATAATACAATAAATCAGCGAGAACGTAGAGTAGACCAAGGGGCAGGCGTGACAGCAGACGGAAAAACAGCATAAGGCAAAGCGGACGTAGCGAAGAGATAAGGGGCATTTCAGACCACTAATGCCTGAACATTAAAAAATTACATAATAAGTTGGTGGTATTGATTTTTTGCCTTACTTGTAGACGGATACGATTGTCGTTATTGGAAAAGTACCAGTTAGAGCTGATACCAGCCATTGGTCGAACGGTCAGGCCACGAATGGCAGAATTGTTGATTGAATTGCACTATTTACCTTGTCTGGATTATATAGCAGGAATTGGGCAGTTCGAGCGGGTATGGCTCGAAGCGCATGAGCATTATCAGAAGCAAAGTTACAGAAATAGGACCTACGTTCTGACGGCTAACAAAGTAGATGTCCTGACGGTGCCGGTGCAGCAGGGAACGCATCATCAGGCCATTCGCGATCTCAG
>DATHAW010000003.1:0-5709 GCA_035296465.1 Spirosoma sp. | reverse complement strand
GATCCTGATCCACCAACCGCAGGACCGATTGCAGACTGAATGTACACAAAGGCCAGACCCGTGGTTGGCGGCAGGTTAGCCAGAAGTTCTGCCACGGCCTCCAATCCACCGGTCGATGCCCCAATGGCTACAATTGGAACAGTTGCACCAGGGGATTGGCCGGTTGATAAATTTGTCAACATAGGATTGATAGTAATCTGATTTTAAACTAACCCTGTATTGGTTAGTTAACCAGTCTATAGCGCGGGCCGATGATCTCGAAAAAAGGATGGCAGTTCAGCAAATAGGCCAACAGTTTGTGAAATTAACCAAAAAAACATGGCAAAACGTGATATCGTGGTTATTGGTGCGTCGGCCGGTGGTGTTTATGCCCTCAAGGCGCTGGCAGCCAGTTTGCCGGCTGATTTTGAAGCCACTATTTTCGTTGTACTGCATCTGTCGCCCCACTCACCCAGTTTCCTGCCCGAGATTCTGAATCACTCAGGACCGCTGAAAGCAAGCCACCCGAACGATGGGGAACCCATTCAGCAGGGCCATATCTACGTGGCTCCGCCAGATCACCATTTGCTGGTCGAACATGACCAGGTGATTGTGAAGAAAGGACCGAAAGAAAATCGGTTTCGTCCGTCCATCGACGCCCTGTTTCGTTCAGCCGCCTACAGCTACGGCCCCCGCGTAATTGGGGTTGTCCTAACGGGCCTGCTCGACGATGGCACCTCGGGCATGTGGTCGGTGAAGCGGCTGGGCGGGCTGGGTGTTATTCAGGAACCCGATGATGCCCTGTACCCCAGCATGCCCGATAGCGTGCTGCAAAACGTAGACGTAGATCACCAGGTGCCCATCTCCAGACTGGCTTCTTTACTCTGTGAGTTGGTCAAAGAAACTGTTCCCGACAAGCCTTCTCCGATGGATGTTGACATGAACCGTATGGAAACGGAAGTGAACATTGCCGCACAGGAAAACGCCTTTGAGATGGGCATCCTGAACCTGGGCGATCTGACGCCCCTCACCTGCCCCGAATGCAACGGCGCATTAGTTAGCATCAAAGAAGGCAAACTGGTCCGGTACCGGTGCCATACCGGCCATTCCTACACGGCCAGTACGCTGCTGGCCGACGTGACAACAAGTGTTGAAGAGTCGTTCTGGAAAGCCGTTCGCAGTCTCGAAGAAGCGGTTATCCTGCTGGAGCAATCGGCCCGGCAATTTGCCGAGGGCGGCAATGAAGAAGCAGCCAGGCAGTTTGAGCTAAAAGCCCGCGAGACCCGCGAACGGGCGGCAAAAACGCGGAAATTTGTTTTTCAACAGGAAACCCTTAGCGAGGACATGGCTAACAACGGCACTGTTGCCCACAACCGCTGAATGGGTCTTCTCCTCGCGGCTGCCCATCACTCCTGTTAACATCGTTCGTGTAAGGTCATGGCTAAGCAGGTGGCAGGTCCGATTGCGCATGAACCCATCCAAACCAGTTTAGGCACTAAATATAAACATTGCCATTCGGACCTATTATCATTCAGCCGCTATCCAGATACAGATAGTTCAGACAATCTGTATCTGGATAGCGGCTGAATTAATTAAGACTGTTTAAGGGAATTACTCCCACTCAATTGTTGCGGGTGGCTTGGACGAGATGTCGTACACAACCCGGTTGACGCCCTTTACGCGGTTAATGATCTCGTTCGATACGTTGGCCAGGAACTCATAGGGCAAATGCGCCCAGTCGGCGGTCATGCCATCTACACTCGTGACCGCCCGCAAGGCCACAACGCGCTCGTAGGTACGCTCGTCGCCCATGACGCCCACCGACTGCACGGGCAGCAGCATGGCCCCCGCCTGCCAGACTTTGTCGTAAAGCCCTTCGCGTTTGAGACCGTCGATGAACAAGGCATCCACCTGCTGCAGAACAGCTACTTTTTCGGGCGTTATGTCGCCCAGAATACGAATTGCCAGACCCGGTCCGGGGAATGGATGCCGCCCCAAAATGGCTTCGGGTAAACCAAGGGTACGTCCTACCGCCCGCACTTCATCTTTGAAAAGCGTATTGAGCGGTTCCACCACCTTCAGCTTCATGAAATCGGGCAGGCCACCCACATTGTGGTGCGATTTAATGGTTGCCGAAGGGCCTTTCACGGAAACGGACTCGATCACGTCGGGGTAGATGGTTCCCTGCCCCAGCCACGACACGCCTTCGATCAGGTGCGCTTCGTGGTCGAACACCTCGATAAACGTTCGGCCAATGGCCTTGCGTTTGGCTTCGGGGTCGGTCAGACCAGCCAGAGCGGCATAAAACTGCTCCTTTGCATCGACGCCTTTTACGTTCAGCCCCAGCGATTCATAGGACTCCAGCACACCCTCGAACTCATCCTTACGCAGCAATCCGTTATCGACAAAGATGCAGTACAGGTTTTTGCCGATGGCCCGGTGAATGAGCGTAGCCGCCACCGACGAGTCGACCCCACCCGACAGCCCCAGCACGACTTTATCATTGCCAAGCTTATCTTTCAGTTGGGCAATAGTCGTGTCGGCAAATGATTCGGCGGTCCAGTTCTGCGAACAGCCGCAAATGTCAACCACGAAATTATGCAGCAGCATTTTGCCCTGCAGCGAATGGGTTACTTCGGGGTGAAACTGAATGCCATAGGTTGGCTCGCCTTCCACTTCAAACGCGGCTACCTGGACCGTATCGGTGGAGGCAATAATTCGGAAGGTATCGGGAACGCTCGTGATGGTGTCAGCATGGGACATCCAGACCTGCGAGTGCGGATCGATGCCGTGCATCAGTGGGCTGCCCTCGTCGACGGTGCCGAGTTTGGCCCGACCGTACTCACGAATGGCCGACGCCTGCACCTCGCCCCCGCTGCTTTGGGCCAGCAGTTGCGCTCCGTAGCACACCCCCAGCAGGGGCATCCGGTGGCGAAAAGCGGCCAGTTGTACGTTGGGTGAATCGGCATCCCGCACCGACGATGGACTGCCAGACAGGATGACGCCCTTCACGTCAGGGCTGATATCGGGAATTTTATTGTAGGGGTGAATTTCGCAGTATACGTTCAGTTCGCGCACCCGGCGGGCAATGAGTTGGGTGTACTGCGAACCAAAATCAAGAATCAGAATTTGCTCGGTGGCCATGGTAGGTCTCTAAAATGCAAAGTTAGGACCTTGACAGCAGTTATGCGTGATGGGCGATGAGTTATTCGTTTCGCCTATTACTCCATCATGGGTACAGCAGGTACTTCTGGCGGGTTTGCTTATAGGCACTGAGGGCTGGCTGCCAGCTTGCCCTGATTTTTTGGGCCGATACGCCCGACAGCATCTGCAACCGGAGTTGGTCGGTGCCCGCCAGCCGGTCGATGCCGTTGTTGGCCAGAAAGAATTTCGTTTTGTCGGACGCCCGGTTGAAAAAATCAAAGAAATAATCCAGCATCATGCCTTTTCTTGATATAGCGACTGTTGACAGGTCCAGCCCTGAGCAGAGTTTGCCCTCCAACGGCGGGTTTACCGCACCGGGTTTGTCGACCGGCGTAAACTGATACGGCCCATACTGGGTATAGGGTGATCCGATAACCTGAAATTGTTTGTCGGTTCCGCGACCAACGCTCACCACGGTTCCTTCGAAAAAGCAGAGGGACGGATACAGCAACACCGCCTGCTGATTGGGCAGATTGGGCGAGGGGCGCACGGGCAGCACGTAGGGCGTTTGGTGCGTGTAATTTTTTACCGGCACCACCGTCAGCGGGCACGACTTACCCGGCCCGAGCCAGCCTTCGCCGTTGATCATCCGGGCCAGTTCCCCGACCGTAAGACCATGAACGACCGGAATGGGGTGCATGCCCACGAACGATTTAAATTTGGGGTCCAGCACCGGTCCGTCGACGTAGTGGCCGTTTGGATTGGGCCGGTCGAGCACAATAAGTGGTTTTCTGGTTTCGGCACAGGCCTCCATAACGTAGTGCATGGTGCTGATGTAGGTGTAGAAGCGCGTTCCTACGTCCTGAATGTCAAAAATCAAGACGTCGAGAGAATCCATTTGTGTTTTCGACGGCTTGCGGTTCTGCCCATAGAGTGAGGCAATCATCACGCCGGTGCGCGGGTCGCGGGCGCTGGAGATTTTTTCGCCGTCGGTGGCCTCCCCCCGGAAACCGTGCTCGGGCGCGAAAATGGTTTTGATGGTTACACCGAGGGCCAGCAGGCTGTCGACGAGGTGCGTCTGCCCAATCCGCGATGTGTGGTTAACGACCATGCCAACGCGTTTGCCCTGCAGCATGGACAGGTACAGGTTGGTTTGAGCCGCGCCGGTTTGGAGCGCAACGGTTTTGGATTGCGCGTAAACGGCCTGGCCAATCAGGAGTCCGATAAAAGTCAGGAAGACAGTTTTCATAAACAAACGTAGTGAATAGGGCTTACTTGTGCTACTGCGGGGTATTGAAATCATCGGGCAGCCGAATAGTAAACGTTGTTCCGTTGCCAATACTTGTTTCCACCCTCAATTCTCCACCGTGGCCCTTCGTTATGATGTCATAGCTGAGCGACAAACCTAGTCCCGTGCCCTGCCCGGTTGGTTTGGTGGTGAAAAAAGGCTGGAAGATTTTGTTCCGAATGGCATCGGGGATGCCCGATCCATTATCGCTGATGTCTATTTCAACGCCGTTCTCGACGCGCTTGGTGCTGACGGTAACCGTGGGCTGGTAGCCCGACTGACCTTCTTCCTGGCGCTTTTGCACAGCATAAAACGCATTATTAAACAGGTTCAAAAGTACCCGTCCTATATCCTGGGGCACTACCGTTACCTGGCCCATGGTGGGGTCGAGGTCGGTGACCAGTTTGGCGTTAAATGTCTGGTCCTTAACCGGGTTGCCGGACCGCCGTAATCCCTGATAAGCCAGCCGTAGGTACTCCTCACAGAGAGCATTGAGATCGGTGGGCTGCTTTTCGCCGGTGCTGGTGCGGGAGTGCTCCAGCATGCCTTTGACAATGTTGCTGGCCCGCTCACCGTGTTGGCTGATCTTTTGTAGATTTTGTTTCAAATCACTCAGTAGTTCAGCCTCCAGTTCGGGATCGCGGGCGGTTTTTTGCTGTTCTTCTGCAAGTTCAGTTACTAGCTCAGTTGACACCTCCGAGAAATTGTTGACGAAGTTCAAGGGGTTTTGAATTTCGTGGGCGATGCCCGCGGTTAACTCACCCAACGAGGCCATCTTCTCCTTTTGGATGAGTTGGGCCTGAGTCTGTTGGAGCTCGTGATACGCTCGCTCAATCTCGCGTGCCTGCGCCAGTTCCCGGTCTTTGGTGCGCTCACGTTCCCGGTTAAGCACCCGTTGGCGTTGGTAACGGTCCAGGGCAAACAGTCCTGCCAGCAGACACAAGCCATAAAACCCGTACGCCCACCAGGTGCGCCACCAGGGCGGATGAATAATAACGCGTATAGAGGCTCCCTGCTCGTTCCAGACGTCATTGTTGTTGCTGCCCCTCACCCGAAACACGTAGTCGCCCGGACCTAGATCCGTATAGCTGGCTACGCGCCGGTTACCGGCCTGCACCCAATCGGGGTCTACGCCTTCGAGTTGGTAGCGGTACTGGTTCTTCTCCGAATTGGTGTAGTTGAGAGCTGCGTACTCGAAGGAGATAAAATTCTGATTAGATGACAGCTCAATTTCAGCCGCTTCGCTTTTGCCGGGCAGTACTTTATCAAACAGCCGAAAGTGGGTGATGACCACCGGT
>DATHAW010000002.1:0-3497 GCA_035296465.1 Spirosoma sp. | reverse complement strand
CACACGGGCATTCGACAGACCGCCCAGCAGGCGATACACCGGCGTATTGAGCGATTTGCCGAGCAAATCCCACAAGGCCAGGTCAAGGGCGCTGAGGACTCGCATTTCGGTGCCGCCCGTAATCTCGAAATCAAATCGCTGGTAAATCTGTTGCCAGATGCGTTCGATGTCGCGCGGGTCGCGGCCCAGCAGGGCGGGGGCTATGTAACTGTGAATCGCTTCTGCTTCGACGCTGTTGCGGGGGTAGGTTTCTCCCAGGCCCACCAGCCCATTGTCGGTATGTAGGCGAATCCAGGTCCAGTGCGGCCACCAAGGCGCATCCGTGCGGGCTTTCCAATAAAAGGTCTCGACCTTGGTTACCCGCATGGACGGAGCCGCTGATAAATAGGTGCTCAGGAAGGGCAGGCTGGGAAACAAACCCAGAAAATGGCGTCGGTTCATGAAGCTTTTTTCCCGAAAAGACCCTTACCGCGCGGGTCTACTTTAGAGCCTTGGAGCGTTGCATCCGACGAATGGACCAGGACACTCGTTTGTTTTATCCAAGCAGTCCGGCCAATACCTGTTTCGCATAAACCATGTCCTGCCGGTGCGCTTCGACCGGGCCCATGGTGTTGGGAGATCCTTTCTCCAGACATTGCTCCAGGACTAGCAGTGGTCTGACATTCTGCGCCTTAAGATCGGTGGCCAGGCGCCGGTAGTCGATGTCGCCGTCGGAGAAGGTTTCCTGCCAGATGCCGCCTTTCGATTGCCGGATGTGGACCTCCACGATGCGTTTGCCGTAGAGCTTAACCACGTCGAATAGGGCCACCTGCGAATTGCCCGACCCGCGGTAAACCCAGTGGGCATCCAGGCACAGCGATACGTTTCGCGGGTCGGATGCCAACAGCATGTGGTGAAATTCGCGGGCGGCCTGCCGGTGTTCGGGGGCGTGGGTGTGGTAGGCTAGGGTGATGCCGCGCTTGCGGAGTTCGGCTCCCAACCGGTCGAGGTTGCGAGCCTGTTCCGTCAGGTCGGCGTCGGTTTTGTCATCATTGGTGCCCCACTTAATCGGGTTAGGATTGGTAACGATAATGCGGGCTCCGAGCGGCCTGGCGGCATCCGCAATAGTCAGCACGGACTCAATGGAGGTTTGAGCCTCGTCGGGTCGGTGCAACGAACTGTTGACGTACAGCGATGGCATTGCCAGCCGGTACTTTGTCAGGTACGGCGCCAGCTTTCCCACCTCATCGGCATTGGTAAATGAGGGTTCGTAGGCAGTCAGTCCGGTTTTTACGTACTCCGACAGAGACGCGTCGGGGTCAGCCATCCATTGTTTACTGGCCCGACCGTAGAAGGTGTTCCAGGTGTAGGCATTGCAGGAGATAGGAACCTGTTTTGCTGAGGGTTGAGCCTGGCCCGTTGTTAGGTTGGACAATAGCGCATTCCCGCTAAGGGCTGTCAGCGCGGTCAGGAAGTAGCGTCGGTTGAGGGACATAGAATGAGTAGTATGAAATCACCACGGACAAAAATTCATCGCTTATACACGCAGGCCGACTTGTCCGGCACGGCGTACTGTGCCTTGTAGTTCGTCGCTTTGGGGTCCGTGCAGCCTTTCAGGTTGAGCAGTTCGATATGCCTGAAATCAATTGGGTGGCTTTCGCTCTGCAGAGCAATGTAGCCGCCCGTCAGCGGGGTTCCGTCTTTTTGGGCCCACGCCTGCGGATTGGGCACACCGGCCTGTGCGAAGTCATATTGTTTGCTGACGTAACCCCCGCCAATCTGAGCCTTCTGGTAGGCCAGCACCGTCTCGCCGTCGATAAGGTGCCGAATCAGCGAGTCGCCTAAAACAACCACCTCCACCGCGACCCACTGGTCACCGTCATACGTTTTGGATGTTGATTCAATGCAGTGGGCCGTGTTTAGTTTGCCATCCATGTACACCTGTGTTCCGGGGGTGCAGAGGTTGGCCGTGGGGCGCGCGCCCTTTCCTAATCCACCCAGCACCTGCACCTCCAGCGAGATCGGAAAATCCTGCTTCAGGCCCATGCTCTGCGCCGACTGGGAGTGAATCATAACCCCGCTGTTACGTATATTCCACGAATCGCCACCCGGCACCTGGTTGCCCGTAAACCGGTACTCGAACCTCAGGACGTAATGTGAAAAAGGCTTGTTGTAATAAAGATGGCCGTATTTTTTGTCGAACCGGTCATACTTATCATAGGCAATCCGGAGCATACCGTCCTCAACCCGGAACGTATTGCCAACATTGTCGTTCAGCGCATACCCGGCAATTTTAGCATCCCACCCAGTTAGGTCTTTGCCGTTGAAAAGCTGAATCCAGTCCTGTTTGGCCTGCGGGGTTTGGGCCAACACCCGAATGGGCAGTATTACTAGTAAGAAGACAACCGTTTGGACGAGAATGGGGCAAAACAAAGATTGGCGATTGTTCACGGGACTACCAGTTTAGGGCTTACCCCTCTAAACAACTAAAGCCAGCCGGTTTACCCTAATTGATATGCCTGATTTAAACGAGACGGCCAACAACCCGAATGAGTGGACTATGGGATATGCCCAAACCGGGTTCAGTTAATGAAAGCGGTAACGAGTCACTGTATTGACCGGATATGGCGGTGCTGATGGAGATAAAGCTTAGAAAAGCCGCTTTCCAAGAAAGTGAGGGAGCGAGATGCCTTCCTGATGAAGAATAAAAAAATAGATCAACCCGGCCAGAACTAAATAGCTAAAGGCCAGCCACTTTTTCTTCTGGTCGAACTCAGCGGGGTTATGGTAGTAATCGTAAATCATGGATGCCGACAGGCCCATCACCATCAAAAAGAACGCGAAGACCCCAAAATCTGTTCGATACACGCTCACCGACTGCATGAACCGCGCACCCGACACGATATAAAGCAGCCACGTGCCAAAGCCCGCCCGATACAGGTAGATGCTTAGCCGCCGGTCGTTTTTAAGATCGAAAAGGTCGTCGGTGAATTTTTCAGACATAGCTTGATTTGGTTTGGGCTACCCGGCGTATCGGCTCATGACGGTCCAGCGTGTTGGCTGGCGGCTAGTTTGCCGTGTCTGACCGCCGAAGTGCCGGGCCACCGGAGCGCCGGGCCGCCCTGGTGGTGAAACTACGAACTCTTAGGTATAAACGCAAAAAAGACGATGCTTGATTCACAACGGGTTGCTACGGTTCCTGAGTTTAATACCATGAAGGTCGAACTCGTGCGCGTCGACGACGCATTCCATTTTGAGGCCTTTGGCCTTTCAGGCGTAGCCCAGCATATCGACGCAGCCACCGATATTGGGGGCCACAACGCCGGCGCAAGACCGATGGAGATGCTGCTGATGGGCCTGGCGGGCTGCTCAGCCATTGATGTGATTCTGATTTTACAGAAGCAAAAGCAGGTGATCGAAGCCTTTCGGATGAGCGTAGAGGGGTTGCGTCAAAAAGGAGCCACGCCCGCACCGTTCCAAAAAATTCATATCAACTACGTGCTCAAAGGGGCATTGGA
>DATHAW010000001.1:0-3316 GCA_035296465.1 Spirosoma sp. | reverse complement strand
ATAATAAGGGGTTTGCTAACTGCGTATAATATGTCAAGTGAATACTGTGACTGTTTGATTTCAGGAGCGCGGCATAAACATGGTTTAACGCCTGGGCACGACGGCGATTTTATAATCATAGGAGAGAGCGGCGAATACACCCAACCCGCCCTGCACGTTGCTGATGACCTCACCCGACGCCGAAAACGGGTTGACGTTGGCCTGCCGTGCACTCTGGGCGGTAGTCAAAAATTTGTAATAAGCCTCGGTACAATGGTACAATGTGGCATGTAGCGTATCGCCGGATTTGAAGGTGTAGCCCGATCCCCAGTTGATTTCCTTACCGTTGCTGAAGGAGTCATCAAGCAGGGCGTTGAGCGATAGCGTGTCGATGCGCCGGTTACGCGTCAGTGTCAGGCGGTAGTAATTTTTCACCTGCGGGTTGTCGTCAAACTTGGTTAGCCCGTAAGCATCCCCCTTGTCGTTGAATACGGGGGTAATACTTTTGATAGCTACTGGCCGGATAAACTGCGTGGTAGCCGTCAGAACCCGACCCCGTTTGTCGGTTACCGTGAGCGTGTAGGGTGCGTCGTAATCGGCTTTGATGCGCTTCGGGCTGCTGTAGTTATACAATTTGCCCGTCGCCCGGTCTACTACAGGTACGTTCAGAATCGTATCCATTTGTCCCTGATGAGACAGCACCACCAGTGCCCCGCTGACCAGTGTGGGTGCTACAACGGATAAATACGGCTGGCTTTCCAGCAGCGTCAGGCGCAGGGGCTGTCCGTCTTCGAGGTAGCATTCCAGCACGGGTTTCGATTCATAAGGCGGTAATGCTACATTGACATCCTGCTGACAGGCCGCCAGTAACACGCCCGAAAGCAGTGCCAGGCCGTAGGTAAGAGAGGTTCGTTTCAGGGTTTTCATAGCCACGAGATTACGTTAAAATCGAAAATTGTAGGTAACCGACGGCAGCAGGGGAAACAGGGTGATGGCTTTGGCCTTAAACGTACCTGTGGGTTTACCTTCGGCATCGTTCTGGGCCTGGTAAGCGATCAGGTACGGGTTCAACCGGTTGTAAGCGTTCGTGACGTTGACCGTTAGATCACGCTCGCCCCTTCTGGGTCGAGCCGCGTTCGGCCGGAACTTATAGACGACTCCAAGATCCAAGCGATGATAAGGTGGCATCCGGTAATTGTTGCGGCTGGGAAATTCGGGTACTGTCTGAGATGCCATATTGCTGATTCCTACGTATGGGTTGTCCTGCGACGAATACCGGCCCGTAGCCAGCGAGACAGCATTGCCGGTATTGTAGACCCAGGTTGCCGATAGCGACAGCCGGGGCCGTAACTGGTAGAGCAGCACCACCGACATGTCGTGCCGACGGTCGTAGCGGGGAAAGAACCGCTTGCCCCCGTCGATGTCGGCGAACTCCCGCCAGGTCCAGGCCAGGGTATAGCCTACCCAACCCCGCAGCCGCCCCGCCGTTTTTTCGAGGTAGATTTCGTTGCCGTACGAACGGCCCCTGCCAACGACAAACTCGTTTTCCAGGCGGTCATTGGCGAATAACTGCGCTCCGGTTTTGAAGTCGATTACTTGGTGCAGGCGTTTGTAGTATACCTCATTGGTGAGCAGAAATTTATCGCCGATGTTCCAGGTCAGGGCGGCCGCTAGCTGGTCGCTGTACTCGGGCTTGATTTTCGCGGTTGAAGGGTACCAGATGTCGGTGGGTAGGGCGGCTCCTGAACTGACAACCAGGTGCCGGTACTGCACCATACGGGCGTAGCTGGCTTTGATCGACACCGACGGGCTAAGCACGTAGCGGGCCGATACGCGCGGTTCGGGTGCGGTGTACCCCGTACTGTCTTGCCGGAAGCCCGACCAGCGCAGCCCCGCGCTGACTTTCAGTTTGGGCGTTACGTCCCAATCATCCCCCACAAACAAGCCACCTTCCCACACACGGGGATTCTCGCCAGTATCGATGCTTTCTTCGGGTTTGGCGCTTGTTATGTTGACCCGCGAAATGGCAAACTGACTGCGGGTCAGTTCTCCCCCGAACGTTACCAAATGCCGGGGATTCGGCTGCCAGGCTACCCGCTCTTTCAGCACAAAATCTGAAATGCCCGAGCCAATGTTAAAGGTAAACCGGTCGAAGGTTGACACTAAACTATAGTCGTACCTGGCGTAGTGCGCCGACGTATGGCTGTTCCAGCGATAGTCGCAAGAGCTTTGCTGCCAGTGTAACGAAACGGCCGTATTACCCCAGTCGAAGATACTACGGAAGACGGTTGAGGGCAGGTAGAACCGGTCGCGGCCGGTGTAGGCACTCAGGAATAGGTGGCTGTGATCGTTGACGGTGTAATCAACGCGGGCGTTGAGGTCGTAAAAGTAATAACTGGGGATTGGGGTCGCGTTGGGCTTTCCCGCATTCCGGCGGTTAATCGCGTCGGTAATAACATCGGCATAGGTACGTCGACCCGCCAGGTTGAACCTAATCTTATTGCCAATCGGGCCCGTCAGGTTAAACCGGGAGGCAATCAGGCCGATACCCCCGCCGACATGCAGGCTGCTGTCGTTGGGAGACAGTGACTGCACATTGACAACCGACGATAGCCGCCCGCTGAACTCCGCCGGAAAACCGGCTTTATAGAGCGATACGTTCGTCACCGCGTCGATGTTGAAGGTGCTGAAAAAGCCGAACAGGTGGCTGGGGTTATAGACCGTGGTGCCGTCATAGAGGAACAGGTTCTGATCGGTGCTGCCACCGCGAACGCTAAGGCCGCTTGTACCCTCGCCCGTCGACTTTACACCCGGCTTTAGTTGCAGTACTTTAATTAAATCAACTTCTCCGAATACCACCGGCAGGGCCAGCGCGGTTTTACGATCGACCATGTCTACGCTCGTCTGGGTCGCCATCACCTTGTCGTGGTTGCTCTTAACCGTTACGATTACTTCGTTGAGCTGGTTGTCTGCCGCTTTCAGGGACACCTTAATTTGCTCGTTTCGGGTCGGATCCAAAGGGATGAGTTGGGGCATGTAACCCAAATGAGACACGCGTAAGGTGTAGCTGCCCCTTGGCAGACTCAGGCCGAACCGGCCCCGGTCAGTGGTAGCGGTACCAATGTCAGTTTGTCCCAATACCGTGACGGAGGCTCCATTTATCTCCTGGCCGGAGGACGCATCACGGACTTGTCCCGTCACAGTCTGTCTCGTCTGCGCATAGGCCGTGGCCAGCGTCAGTAACATCAGTAGTATACTTTTCATGTTTGTCCATTGGTTTTACGTGAGCAAATGAACCGATACCCCGTAGGCAGGGCTGGTTTCACTCCAATTTGCC